>JAQXFQ010000215.1 GCA_029005175.1 Bacillota bacterium | reverse complement strand
TACACTACCACAGGAAATGCCACCTATTATGCCAGATTTATAGAAACAGTTACGCAGACATATGTCCGTCAGGTAAAGAATGGGGACAACTGGACAGATACCACAGATGACAGCATAGGCACTCTTGACCGTTATACACATTCCGATGTGGTAGGGGCAACAGCAAGCTCCACCGCAACAGCCGGTGAGGGCTACCAATTTGTAGGCTGGTATGATGCGGACGGAAATAGTGTTGACGCTGATATGTTAAGCAACGGCGGAATAACCCTCAACTACACCACAACAGGAAATGCTACATATTATGCCCGGTTTAAGAACTCAGATTCTGGCGGAAGCAATCCGGATGATCCAAGTAACCCGGATACACCAAATAATCCGAATAACAATGAGAACTCACCAACAACAGGTGATAATAGCAATCCGGCACTTTGGTTCACTTTGCTGCTAATGTCGCTTACAGTTCTGGCAGGATTATTTTTCCGAAAAATAAAATATTGTAAATAGATTATTAAGGAAAAGCTGATTAATACTAATTTTCAATAATAAATGAGCATAAGTGGCAAAATATAAAAATAAATCATAATTTAACTGATTGACGTCCACTTGAAAATCTTCGATTTTCTCGTTAGTTTTCCACGAGCTTCGCATTGTTTTCTATTGCAGTTTTTCTTGCACTTTAGCTTTGTGGTGGCGTTGCCCCCACACCCCCACGAAGGGCGCTGCCCCTCGACCCCGCCAAGAGAACCCTTACCGCCATTCAAGGAATGGCGGTTCCCCTCTGGATTCCCGACGTTGCGTACTCTATGGTAAATTATCATTTATTGCATTATTTTTCTAAAGCGACAAAAGGTGGTGCCCCCAATCTGCCGCTGTCTTTATAATTATAAAATATTGCCCTGTACCGCAGCCGCGGCTTTCTGTTTAAGCTCCGCGACTGCCGATTTAATGTCATCAGCGGCAAAGATTGCCGATACCACAGCAATACCACTCATGCCGCAGCCTGAAATTTCTGAGATGTTTTCAAGACTTATTCCGCCTATCGCAACTGCGGGTATAGACACCGACGCACAGATTTCCTTTAACTGCGCGGCGGTTATGCGGATTGCGTTTTTCTTGGTAGGCGACGGAAACACCGCTCCCACGCCCAGATAATCCGCGCCGTCAGCTTCGGCTCTCTGAGCCTGCTCAATGGTTTTGGCTGTTGCGCCTATGATAAAATCACTGCCGGCTTTTTTGCGGATTTCGGCTACAGGTGTATCCTCAATTCCCACATGCACGCCGTCTGCCCCGCTTTTCAGCGCAACCTCCACATTATCGTCAATAATCAGCGGTACACCGTATTTGCGGCAAAGCTCTTTGATTTCAATTGCTTCCTTGACAAAGCTTTGCTCGTCCATATTCTTTTCACGAAGCTGAAGTATAGTTACACCGCCCTGCAGTGCGTCCTCTATTTGCTCATACAAGGTCTGCCTGCCGATCCATGCGCGGTCTGTCACAGCATACAGCAGCAGACTTTCACGGCTGAATTTAATATGTTTCAATATTTTCACCTGCCTTTTGAAAATTTTGCATATAATGTTTCGCGTCATGACAGCACATAAGTCCGCTCATAATGCAAGCCCCCGCCGCTCCGGCGTTTCGCACGGCTGCAATATTTTTTTCGTCTATTCCGCCTATAGCATAGACGGGAATTGACACGCTTTGGCAGACGTTTTTCAGAAAATCAATACCGCGCGGCGGAATGCCCTTTTTGCAGTCGGTGGCAAAGACATGCCCCGCTGTAATGTAAGTACTGCCGAGCTTTTCGGCTTCCAGTGCATCTTCGACAGAATGGCATGATGCGCCGAGCACCGAAAATTTTTCCTTTTCCACACTGCTCATACCTCGCAGAATGTGCAGTGGCAGGTGAATTTTATCGCAGTTAAGCTCTATCGCAGCATTAATAAAGCTGTGCAGAATACAGGGAATGCCGTTTCTTTCGCATATTTCCATTACCCTTGCGGTGAGAGACTTATATTCACCTTCGGGTAAATCTTTTTCGCGCAGAACGATTGCCGAGGGAGCCGCCTTAGCGATTTCTTCGATTTTGGCAAGAAAGTCACCCTTGCAGAGTGCGCGGTTGGTCACGCATAGAATATCAGACATAGAGATAATCGTTCAGCACAGGCTGCAGGCCTTCTTCCGCAATGTCATTATACATCTTGTCTAAGCTGCGGCTGTCGTTTATCTCAAACTGTTCATCGCCCTCAGCACCGTCCGACTCCTTTCCGGTGTATTTGCTTTCGTGGTCGCCTATACCGGTGGAAACGCCTGCCGACACCTTGGTTGCGGCTATTTTTACAATGCCGTTTCTAAATTCCGCGCTCTCTCGGGAGGATACGGTAATGCCCACGAACGGCAGGAAAATGCGGTAGGCGCAGATAATTTGACACAGCTGCTTTTCACCGACGTCAAGCGGGTTTATTTTGTCGTTGTTTATAATCGGACGCAGTCTGGGACAGGACAGCGACATCTCGGCATGCGGATATTTTCTTTGCAGATAATACACATGCAGTGCGCTTGCCAATGCGTCCTTGCGAAAGTCTGAAAGTCCGAGCAACGCTGAAAATGCCACGCCGCGCATGCCGCCCCGCAAGGCTCTCTCCTGAGCGTCAAATCGGTAGGGCCATACTCGCTTATGCCCCATCAGATGCAGTGTCTCGTATTTCTTGGTGTCATATGTCTCCTGAAATACCGTCACATAATCCGCGCCGCATTCGTGCAGATAGCGGTATTCATCAGTGTTGACGGGGTAAATTTCCAAGCCTACCATTCTGAAATATTTGCGCGCCAGCTTGCAGGCCTCGCCTATGTACTCAACGTTGCTCTGAGCGCGGCTCTCGCCTGTCAGAATGAGTATTTCCTCAATGCCCGAATCTGCGATTATTTTCATTTCATGCTCGATCTGCTCTGTGGAAAGCTTCATGCGGTTTATGTGATTGTAGCAGTTGAATCCGCAGTAAACGCAGTAATTTTCGCAGTAGTTGGCGATATACAGCGGTGTGAAAATATACACGGTATTGCCGAAATGCCTGCTTGTTTCCAGTCTTGCCCTTTGCGCCATCTGCTCAAGGAAAGGCTCAGCCGCAGGGGAGAGCAGAGCTTTGAAATCCTCGATAGAGCAGTTTTCGTGCTCCAGAGCCGCTTTAACATCCTTGGCGGTGTATTTTGAATAGTCGTAGGAATTCATCTGCGACATAACGTTCGCACATACGTCTGACTCTATCTGCTCCATTCCGGGCAGATATTCCATGTGATTTTTTCGGGAAGAGGGGTCGGTTTCAAGTCTGTGCTTTCTGGCAAGTGCCTCGGGAGAAAGAAGCTCCGAGTCAACGAAAAATTGATTTTCCATTATCAACACACCTCTTAGTCGCGTAAAAATCCCGTCAGCGGATCGGATGCAGACGCGCCTCGGGTGAGCACTCGACCTAAGCCCGAAAGATATGCCTTTCTGCCCGCTTCGATAGCCTGACGGAATGCCGCCGCCATAATAGGCAGGTCACCCGCCGTAGCCAGAGCGGTATTCGCCATGACAGCCGCCGCGCCCATTTCCATAGCCTCGCATGCCTGTGAGGGTCTGCCTATGCCGGCGTCAACGATAATCGGCAGGTCTATTTCATCTATCAGAATTTGTATAAATTCCTTGGTGGCAAGTCCTTTGTTGGAGCCGATAGGGGAGGCGAGGGGCATAACCGTAGCCGCGCCTGCATTTACAAGGTCGCGCGCAGAGTTGAGATCTGGGTACATATACGGCATTACCACAAATCCCTCCTTGGCGAGAATTTCGGTGGCGCGGATAGTTTCCTGATTGTCAGGCAGCAGATATTTTGAGTCGCGCATGATTTCCACCTTTACGAAGTCACCGCAGCCCAGTTCTCTGGCAAGTCTTGCGATTCTTACGGCTTCGTCGGCAGTCCTTGCGCCCGAGGTGTTTGGCAGCAGCGTCACGCCCTTGGGAATATAGTCAAGGATGTTCTCGTGCTCCTTTGTATTGGCGCGGCGGACGGCGAGAGTTATGATTTCAGCTCCGGCGTCCTTCACAGCCGCTTCTATAAGGCTCAGTGAATATTTTACCGAGCCGAGAATGAACCTCGAATTGAACTCGTGTCCTCCTATGATAAGCTTATCGTTTGTCTGCATGACAGTTCCTTCTTTCTTTAGCTTATGGGTTAAATTCTCCCGCGATGATTCGCAGAACCATATGTGCCTGATGTGCGGCGCATAGCATCACGCGGGGTGCTACCAATCCGATACCGTCAGCCACATCGCTGACTTCATCACCGCACAGATAAAATTTTTTAGTTATGCGTCGTGTCTTAATGCTGTTTGCTGAGGAAATTCCCGCCATACCCGAGGCGGCAACGAGATATTTTTCAGGCAGCTTTTCCAGTACGCCGTTTACCAGCATAGCCTTAGCTTCCGGCTTGTCAAAGGCCTCGCAGACAATATCGGCGCAGCAAAGCAGTTCCGTCAAATTATCCTCTGTCACTCGCACGGTATGAGTGGCAAGCTCCGTATAAGGTGAAATCGCTTTCAGATTTTCAGACAGCGCGTCAGTCTTGTACATACCGATCTGTGACGCCGCATACTGCTGGCGGTGGAGGTTGGATATATCCACTTGGTCAAAGTCTATAAGAATAAGCTTGCCCACTCCCGCCCGCGCAAGCGAAATTGCAATATTAGAGCCAAGCCCGCCCAGACCGCATATTGCGACGGCGGCGCGGCTGAATTTTGACTGCAATTCCTTTCCGTGGCGTTTTTCGAGAGTCTCGATCATTTCCTCTTTGGTTGGAATTTTGTCTGACAAATCAACCGCCTCCTACAAAGCTGACTACTTCCACAACATCGCCGTCCGCCAGTATAATTTTATCATACTGAGACTTTGGCACAATTTCTTCATTTATCTCGACAGCGATACGGCTCGGCTCATAATCGGTATCTGCCAGATATTCCGAGAGTGTTTTTCCCGCTGCGTCAACATCTTTTCCGTTGATTTTGAGCATGCTGTTACCTCCTTAGAAAATAAAAAAGCGGGAAGTTACCAATAGGGTAACTTCCCGCAATAAAACACGCTTGCATTTTCAGCCGTCATCCCTACGTTGGCATTATCCAAATCAGGTTAATGGGTCGAAGGTCACACCTTCCTCTCAGCCTGTGATACAAGCTCCCCGCCGCTTAATTTTTTAAAGCAATTATACACCCTTGTGCCGCAAAATGCAATACTTTTTTTTTGAATTTTCGGATATAGATGTGAAAAAAATCAATCTTACTTGACGGATTGTGAATTTTTGGCGAATGCAAATATTGAATAGGCAAGCACACATTGAGCTGGGTAATAGTTAAACAGACAAAGCGCGTTTGTAATATCCGGCGCGCCTCCAAAGGTATAGAATAAAAGCATCAGATCGGAGAAAAAGAACATCGTGCTGCCTATCATCAGAAGAGCGTTTACCGTGCCGCGTTCTCTGATGAAATTTGAAATTGATTTTCCGGTCATTGATGAAATAATAAACGCATACACCAATCCTATTATTTCCATCAGCAACGAACCGAAATCTAAAATAGGAATTAAAGTGATAATCATAGCAGAGAAGGCAAAAAATATAGCAATCGGAACAGCGTCCTTCGCCTTAAATTTTGCACGGCAGCAATACGCGACAAAATAGAATATATGACCTGCAGCAAAAATAATTGCGCCCGCCATAAAGTTTAGCTCCAGCGCAATATCGGCCGCCATGCAGAGAATCAGACCAACCGTCAGCGCAATCGGGAATTTAAGACTGCTGACCTTTGATTTGACGGCATATACCAGATTTACGATGCTTACCAAAACAAAGCCGAAGCTTGTAAGACCTTTCAGCTCAAGTCCGCCGAATTGATAATAGCATACGCAGACTGTCATAGTTGCAGCTACCATAACTGCATTGAGTATTGTAAAAGTTTTTTTCATATGTACCCTCCTGAGCGAAATAAACAAATAAATGATAATTTATCATAGAGTACGCAACATCGGGAATCCAAGGGGATACCGCCATTCCCTGAATGGCGTGGGTCCTCTTGGCGGGGTCAAAGGGGACACCGCTATTCCTTGAATAGCGGTTAAGCCCATTGTGGGGTCGTAGGGGCAAAGCCCCTACAAAACCAAAGTGCAAGAACAACCAGCAATAGGAAACAATGCGAAGCCCATAAAAAAAATAACGAGAAAATCGAAGATTTGCGAGTGGACGTAACGCATATAAATTATCATTTATATGTAATTTATCCAAATTACTCCTGAGCCAAATCAATGATAATCTGAGCACACTTATCGTAATCGATAGTTGCCGTGTTAAGCATCAGGTCGTAATTTGTAGGGGCACCCCACTTGTTGTCAGTGAAGAATTGGTAGTAATTTCTGCGCTGTTTGTCCTTGCGCTGTATGAATGTCTCCGCCTTGTTGAGGGTGACGTCTTCCACCTCAAGGGTGCGCTCTATTCGCTTTTCCATAGATGATGAATAAATAAAGGCTCTGACAGTGGGATAAATTTCATTGAGAATTACGTCTGCACAGCGTCCGATGAATATACCGCCGCCATTCTCCTTGCACAATTTTCGCATGGTTTCGGATACAGCGAAATATGTGCGGTAGATGGCGGATTGCTCGTATTCATTGCTGGCCGAGAACATGGATAGATTGTAGATAAGGCTGCCCACATAGTTTTCATCATAATTTTTAAGTACGCCGACGTCAACGCCGAAATCCTCGGCCGCTTTGAGAATTATTTCGTTGTCAAAGTACGGTACACCTGTTATTTTCGATATACGCAAAGCGACCTCACGCCCGCCGCTGCCGAATGTTCTGTCTATTGTAATGGTTTTCAATCCTATGAACCTCCTTTATCGGATTGATTTCACTTTAATTATAACATAAATTTTAATCATTTCAATATTTTTTTATGAACAATTAAAAAAAACGGCTAAATTCTCCGGCGGCTTGGCACGCAGGTTGAATTTAACCGGGATATTTCCGACACGATAAATATGCTACAAAATATTTGCGATTGACGGCATTTCTGTTTCCATCAGATGCTCCAGCGCCTCGTTTATACCCACCAGCTTGACATTAAGCTGTGAATAATATCCGTTTTCATAAAGCGGTTCAAGCCACTCTATTTCCTCGGTTACGCGTTCGACCTCGTCATGCCGTGAATAGGTCGAGACTATCGGTCTGTATTGCTCCCATTTGGTTTCGATTTTTTCCAGCATCGGCTTAATGCGCTCAAGCTCCTCAGCACTGCTCATATCGCTTATGCTCACCGCCCGCGCCTCATCGACGACCTTGTGCATTTCTTTTTGCGCGTACCATGTGCAAACCAGCGCGGCAGTGCAGAATATTATAAGAAATGACCCAAGCCATGCTATTACTTTCAACCTGTTAATTTTCATTGCAGCACCTTCTTAACTATTTTGAAATCGCCGTCAGCATTGCCCGACATTATATAAACATCGTCAAGCGTCAGCTTTTGCTCGGCGAGAACCTCGGATATTTTAGATTCCGACCAGCCCACCAGTCCGGCGGAATGAGTATCAATGCAGCCGTCGCTTATTATCAATGCGTTCAGACCGCTTTTGCAGTCAGCCACATTCATCTGCTCGGCCGTGGCGGGAAGATATTCGTTCTTTTGCAGCACGCTGAGCACACCGTCAGTTTCGATTATGGCATAATCGACCGAGCTTATGTCGAATATATCCTTTTTGCGCAGTTCCTCAAATAAATCCTCGTTGCTCAGGCGCAGCGTCTGCATAGCCTCCTGATTTACTTCGCCTTTTTCTATCACAACTACCGGAAAGCCCGAAATCATTTCGCGGAATTTTCGGTTTTTGAGCATGAAATAAGACATGGCGACCTCCATAACCACCAATGATATTATCGGCACGATACCCGCAAATATCGACACGCCGACCTCCTGCATCGGCACAGCGGCTATGTTTGAAATCATCAGAGTCACCACTATTTCCGAAGCCTGCATTTCCTTTATCTGACGCTTGCCCATGACGCGCACGGCAAATATAACTACGGCGTACAAAATTATTGTGCGTATGAGTGATATATACATCTTTTTCACCCTTGAATTTTAATTTATTTATCACTATTGTCACCCAAATACAGTAAAAAATCCCCGATTTTAAAAAAATCGGGGATCGAAAATTTTATTTGACGAAGAATAACACATGTAAATTACAGTATAATACAAAAAAGACTATAATTTAGTAGTGAAGAAATAATAGTGAAGAGTGAACTTAACACCATGTGCCGCAGTACAACAGCGCACCAAGTTTTCATTGAGCACTCTTCACCATTCACTATTCTCTTAGCACCGTCAGGTGCGCTGTATAAATTAATTTGGCTTTTGTTTTGCTGTATTTAAAGTAGATACTAAAATTCGTTTAACCTCAAGACAGTCATCAAGTAAAGATTTACCTTCGGTTTCAGTAATGTATTCAGACATAACAAGCAGTCTAAGCCAATATTCAGTTTCAGCTGTTTCTTTCAAAGCTATTTGCATTTTTGAAATAAAATCAGGTTTGGATACACCGTAAGCAGCCTCATTAGCATTTGCGCCAATTGATGTGCCGCTTCTTACGATTTGTTTTGAAATGATGGTTTCGTGTTTTTCTTTAATTAAATATTGATACAGCTTTACAATTCTGGCAGCAAATTTGAGTGACTTTTCAAGAAGAATACTGTTTGTCATTGTGATTACCTGCCTTAATTGTAACTTTGGTTTTAGTGAATAGTGAATAAATAATAGTGAAGAGTGAATAGTACAACAGCGCACCAAGTTTTCCTTGAACGCTATTCACTATTCACTCTTCACCATTCACTATTCTCTTAGCACCGTCAGGTGCGCTGTTGGCTGCGGAACTAGGATTCGAACCCAGACAAACAGAGTCAGAGTCTGTCGTGCTACCCTTACACAATTCCGCAATATTTTGTTTTCATTTCACACGCTCTCTCGGTGACTTTTATAATTATAATCATTTTTCCGAGTTTGTCAATACTTTTTTCAATATTTTTTTCAGCTTTTTCGCATTACAGCATTATTCATTAATTATTTTAATAATATAACTTTTTTATATTGAATATAAACATAAAAAGATGTATAATATTACATATTTAGATTGTATCGGAGGTAATCAATATGTTTGATATACACGAAAAATGCATTGCAGGGCGATCTGATGTTGATGACGATGCGCTTGAGGAATTGCAGATTCGGCTGTCGGAGCTTCAGCGAGAGGTGAAGGCTGCGGGGATTCCCGTTATGATAGTATTTGAGGGGTGGAGTGCGTCAGGTAAGGGCACGATGATTTCCCGTCTGCTTCGTTCACTTGACCCGCGCGGCTTCAAGGTGTATTCCATGACCGAGCCGACCGAAACCGAAAAGCGGTATCCCGAAATGCACCGTTATTGGGTTAAAATTCCCTCCGCCGGAAATATCGCAATCTTTGACCGCAGCTGGTACGGAAGTCTCGAATTTAAAGAGGGAAAGTCCCACAAGGCTAAAAACTACAGAAAAATTTTGGATATTATCGATTTTGAATCGCAGCTCGCTGCCGAGGGTTATCTTATTATAAAGTTTTTTCTGCACATATCCGAAAGCGAACAAAAAAAGCGGTTTGATAAGCTTAAATCTGTCAAATCTACAGAATGGCGCGTCGGCAAGTCAGATATAAAGCAGAACGAAAATTACAATAAGGTTTATCACACGCTTTGCGATATATTTGACAAAACAGATATTGTCTGTGCGCCGTGGCATATTGTTGACGCAAAGGAAAAGGACTGCGCGGCTGCCTGCGTTTATTCCACCGTCATTGAGTGTATGGAATGCGCCTTGGAACACAAATCGCGCGGGTTGGAAATAAACCCGATTTTGCCCGATATTTCCTCGCCGTCGCAGCCTTTGACATCCCCAAAGCTCAGCGAAATTGATTTGTCGGTCAATTTGGGTGAAGTCAGCTACAAAAAACGTTTAAAGGAATGTCAGGCGCGGCTTTTTGAGCTGCAAAACGAACTATACCGCAAGAGAATTCCGCTTATTATAGCCTACGAGGGCTGGGACGCAGCCGGCAAGGGCGGCAATATCAAGCGCATTACCCAGGCGCTCGACCCGCGCGGCTATGAGGTGATTCCAATCGCCTCCCCGACGCCCGAGGAAAAAAGCCGCCACTTCCTCTGGAGATTCTGGCGCGCCCTGCCCAAGGACGGACACACCGCAATATTTGACCGCACTTGGTACGGCAGGGTGCTGGTGGAGCGCATTGAGGGATTTGCCACAGATGCCGAATGGAAGCGCGCCTACGACGAGATAAACCGATTTGAGGACAGTCTGGTGAATTCCGGTGCTATCGTTGTAAAATTCTGGCTGCATATAGATAAAGATGAACAGCTTGCCCGATTCAACGACCGTCAGAATACTCCCTCAAAGCAGTGGAAGATTACCGATGAGGATTGGCGCAACAGAGCAAAATGGGATGAATACGAGAAAGCTGTTGATGAGGCAATTGCCCTCACAAACACCGCCAACGCACCGTGGATAATCATTGAATCCAACGACAAAAAATACGCCCGCATACGAGCACTTGAGGAAATAATTGCCCTCGTTGAAAAACGTCTGGCAGAGAAATTATGATAAGTTAAAAACTTTGAAAAAAGCCTGTACCAATTGTAAACCGAAAAAACGGATATTTTCGCAAATCAGATTTACGATAATATCCGTTTTAATTTTTGGCTATAAAGAGCAGATACTTAAAGTGGTACGATAAATCATAATTTATCTGTGCAACGTCCACTTGAAAATCTTCGATTTTCTCGTTAGTCTTTTTATGGGCTTCGCATGGGTGCTTTTCCTATTGCAAGTTTTTCTTGCACTTTAGTTTTGTGGTGGCTTTGCCCCCACGCCCCCACCAAGGCGCTGCCCTGGACCTGCCAAGAGGACCAGTCCCCTTGGATTCCCGATGTTGCGTACTCTATGCTAAATTATGATTTACTCGCCGATCTGCATGTTCATTGCGCGGTTTACGGCGCAGAGAACAGCCTTTATTGAAGCAATATTGATGTTTGCATGCACGCCAACGCCGAATACATTTGCGCCTTCGGGAGTGAGCAGTTCAACGTATGCGCAGGCCTTTGCGTCTGCGCCGTTGCCTATAGCGTGCTCGTGGTAGCTGACGAACTTATATCTGGAAATGCCGCACTTCTTGAGCGCGTCAAAGAATGCGTCAATAGGACCGTTGCCCTCGCCGTCGAGCTGAATTTCCTCGTTGTGGCAGATGAGCGAGCCGACAAATTCGGTGACGGAATCGTTATCCTCCGAGCCGAGCTGATGAATTTTGTGCTTGCCGAGGGTGTAGGGAGATTTTACGCTGAGATACTGCTGCTCAAAGAGCGAGAAAATTTCCTCGGGTGTGAGTTCCTTGCCCTTTCTGTCGGCTTCCTTTTTGACATAGTAGCCGAATTCAGGGTGCATGCTCTTGGGCATGTTGTAGCCGAACATCTGCTGCATGATGAATGCTGCGCCGCCCTTGCCCGACTGTGAATTTATGCGGATAATAGGCTCATATTCGCGGCCGACATCGGCGGGAGAAATCGGCAGATAGGGAACCTCCCAATGGTCTGAGTGGGTTTCGTCCATATAATCGGTGCCCTTCTTGATAGCGTCCTGATGTGAGCCGGAGAATGCGGTGAATACAAGCTCGCCGGCATAGGGTGTGCGTTCGTGAACCTTCATGCGGGTGCATTCTTCGTAAACCGCGCGAGTTTTCTTGATGTCGCTGAAGTCGAGCATAGGGTCAACGCCCTGCGTAAACATATTCAGCGCGACGGTTACAATGTCAACATTTCCCGTGCGCTCGCCGTTGCCGAAGAGTGTGCCTTCTATGCGGTCCGCGCCTGCGAGCAGTGCGAGTTCTGCGTCGGCAACGCCTGTACCTCGGTCGTTGTGGGGATGAACGCTCACGATTACAGCCTTGCGGTTGTTTATATTTTTACAGAAATATTCCACCTGGTCGGCGAATACATTTGGCGTAGAGAGCTGCACTGTGGACGGGAGGTTGAAGATGATTGGGTGCTCCTCATCCGCGCCGATTGCCTCGGCAACGGCATTGCAGATAGATACGGCAAACTCCGGCTCTGTGCCCGAGAAGCTTTCGGGACTGTATTCAAAGCGGATGTTCATATTGCTTGTGTCCATTTCATCGGTAAGCTGGCGGATAAGCTTTGCGCCGTTTACCGCGATCTCGGTAATCGCGTCCATGTCCTTGTGAAATACCACCTTGCGCTGAAGAGTGGAGGTGGAGTTATAAAAATGCACAATAACATTTTTTGCGCCGTCGATAGCCTCAAAGGTCTTGCGAATGAGGTGTTCTCTTGCCTGAACCAGCACCTGTATGGTCACGTCGTCGGGAATGAGATTGCGGTCGATGAGGGCGCGGAGAATTTCATATTCAGTCTCGCTGGCAGAGGGGAAGCCCACTTCGATTTCCTTGAAGCCAACGCGGATAAGCTCATTGAACATCTTGATTTTTTCTTCGAGATTCATCGGGTCTACGAGAGCCTGGTTGCCGTCGCGGAGGTCAACCGAACACCAAATCGGCGCCTTTTCGATAAGCTTATTAGGCCACTCGCGATTTGTGAGCTGTGTGATTTTGCCAAAAGGGGTATACTTTTCATAACCTTTCATGATGATAACCTTCCTTATATAAAATAAATTTAATTTACAAAAACTGAATGCCTAAATGAATAAGGCAACAAAAAATCCGCCCTATGGCTGCACAGACACAGCACACAGGGGCGGAGAATAAAATTCCACACGGTACCACCCTGATTTCAGCAGAACCCAAGTAAAAACGTGGATAACTGCCCTCAACAGACCTCCAACAAGGTCTCGGCAAATAACGCTGCCATACGTCCTGCCCTAACGTCAACGACTTCAGACAGAAAACTCCGGGATGAGTTATACACACAGCACAGGACATCGGCTTTGCAGCAAACCGCCGACTCTCTGAGACACTGAAGCTGTGTCTTGTTCCCTTCACAGTCTTTAGGTGATTCAGCTTTTAGTTCATTATATTCTGTTGCATTTAATTTGTCAAGTGATTTTACAAAGTTTACAAATTGTTTTATAAAAAAATTATAATCATATGTAATCCCCCCTCACATCGTATCCATATGATTTTAAACCGACTGTAGTTAAAAAACTACCGTTTATTTAAAATCAGTAGAAAAAAATTTGATGATAGATTATACTAGAGCCATCGAAAGGAGGCAAGCTTAAAAATCAGAATAAATATCGTTCATGAAATATCTGACCCAAAAATAAGAAATAAAAAAGCTTTAAACAAAGAGAGTAAACTTGAAACAAACTTGGATGTTAAAGAAAGGAAGAATTACAATGAAAGAAAATAGCCGAAAAAAGAAAATACTTGAATCATCTTCAATGCTGTGGCACATATTGATTATTTTATACTTAATATCAATTGTGGCGTATATTGTGTATTTTGTAATCTGCCATAAAATTTTTATGATCGGATTTTTGATTGCAACTCTGTTTATGTTGTCTTTTGAGTTGCTGATTTTCATCAGAGATAAGATATACAAAAAAGATAAAGCCGAAAAGTAAATATAAAAGATACGGTGCAAAACCTATGAATTTGTGATATAAAAACTGACCCCAAAAATGAGACTTTTTCAGTCCGGCTTTTTGGGGTCAGTTTATAATGAGCGTAGTTTTTGTAAGCGTTACGGTCTTTCGGGCAGAATTATTGTTATTCTTGTACCCTTGCCGACAGTGGAATCGGCAGTGACTGTGCCGCCGAGCTTTTCTACCACAGAGCGGGTGATGAAAAGTCCCATACCTGTCCTGCGTCCGGATTCGTTGGGCACATTGTCACCCATAAAGCCTGCCATAAAGATGCGTGGCAGATCGTTCTCAGAAATGCCGCAGCCGCTGTCGTCCACCATCAGGTGAATGAGGCTGCCTTCTTTTTTGGCAGATATAGCGATTTTGCCGCCCAAACCTGTGAATTCAACGGCGTTGAAAACTACCTGAGTCAATGCAAAGATAAGCCAGCGTTTGTCGGTGATTATATCAATGTCAAGCCCCTTCCAGAGCAGACCGATTCGCTTTTCCATGAAGAAAGGGGAGAAGCGTCTGAGACATTCCTTGACCATCACTGAAAAGTTGTATTTTTTCAGCTCCAAATTATCTCTGATGCTGTCCAGCATAGTGAAATAGTAAATTCGGTCGAGCATTGCGTTTACATATTCCGCTTCACGACCAAGCGCGTCCGCTTTTTTCTTGTCGGGCAGTAACTCTATCTGCTTGAGCAGCCTGATTGCAGCAGGCTTTGCATCGGATGCCCAGACCTCCACGCAGTCGCTGTAGAGCAGCTCGTCTTCGCTCATGTGGTCGAAGAATTCTTCAATTTCCTGTCCTCTTGTGCCCTGCTGATAGGCCGGAACTCTCGGCTCAGCGGAATACTGCTGCTGATATGCAGGGGCAGAGTATGACTGTACCTGCTTAGAGGGTGATTCTGTGACAGTCGGCGAATAGGATGAACGCATGGGAATAGACATCACCGGACCGCCTATATTGTCGGACATCGAGGGCGCGGGCATGTTCGGCGCGACGAAATCCGCCGTGCGTGAAATTTCGCTTTGCAAAGGCTGTGCGGAGGTGGGGAAGGTCATTACCGGCTTGCCTATGTAATCGGATTCGTAGTTGTTTGCCGAGGTCGGCTGATAGCTTTGCACCGGCTTTTGAATTTCGTTTGGCTGATAACCGAACGACTGATTTTCCGTCTGCGGATAGCCGTAAGCGGGCTGTCTGCTGTCAGCCGGCTGCGCGCTGTAGGACGGCTGAATCGGCTCGTCTGCCTGAATCAGCGGAGCTTCCGGCGCAGGCATGTCGGGCTCACGGGTAAATTCAAATGAAGAACGAACTGCGTCGTATTCATTGTTGTATGTGCTGTTTTGATTGAATTCTCTTTCAGCGCTGTTTATCTCGTCTGAAATAGCGGTGTTTTCGTTGACCTGACCGCGGCGGAATATTCCGCCGAAGCGTCTGGGAGCGGGTTCTTCGGGAATCTGCTCAGGTTCAGTGGTGTATTCAATGCCCTGCTCAGGCTCTTCATATGACGGCTGTGCATAGTTCGGCGTCTGTTCCGAGATTTCAAAGCTGCTGCCGTTATTGAATTGACCGCCGTAGCCGCCGAATTCATTGGTATATCCGCCGTTTTCGGTCGGATTGGGTTCGTAGCCGCCGAATTCGGGACTGTAGCCTCCGTTTTGAGCTGATGCGGTGAAATCATTGCCCGGTGTATTTGCGCCATAGTCGTTATCGGCAAAGTTATCATCGGTCATCTGAGAATCGAACGAGTCGTTCTGATAGGGGATATTGTCGTCGTTTAAATCGCTGAAAAAGTTGTAGCCGTCATCCATCGGCGGGTTGTCAGCATTGCTGCGCTTCGACATGAAGAAGTCGATGAGAATAATCGCCGCCATGAACAAAAATCCCACTACCACAGCGGTGACGGCTATAATGCCGCTTGCGCCCACAATGGCCTCGATGAGAATGCCGAGAATAGATATAACCGCAAAAACGGCAAATCCGACAAGAAGTATGCGCTTTTTTTTGTCCATATCCCGAATGATCGGGATTTTGTCAAACAGCGAGTCCAAAAAATTCATGTGTAAATCAATCCTCCAAATCTGCCTGCAGACATAATTATGAATACAGACGGGAAACTCCTGCGTCACATAAATAATATATTGATTAACATATTATAACTCACATTGCGATTCAATGTCAATTATTTATTATGAGCGTCATGCAAAAAGCACATAAATTATCAATCTGTTTACAAATAATTAATTATTCAATTCGGAAATTTATTTATATCTCAATTTGAAAAATCCATTTTGTCGCGATTTTCCGCGCGCCACCATGTCTGGCTGTCCATCGCGCTCATTCCGTATTCAAGGTGGGAGCGGTCATTTTCACAAACCACGGTCGGATTAAATTTTTCATCAAATTCAATTATGTTGACAGAGGTATTGTCGCACCAATCTATATCATTCAGCTTTTCTATCGGAAGTTTCTTTGCCCAGCACATCAGGCAGCGTATGGCGCAGCCGTGAGAGGCAATTGCAATGGTCTTGCCGCAGTTTTGGGAGGCGATGTCCAATACAGCCGACGAAATGCGATTGTAAACCCGGCGCATGCTTTCTCCCTCAGGCGCGGCGAAATCCCACGGTCTGAGGTTCCACTCAGCAGCAAGCTCCGGGTATTTTTCGGGCAATTCGCCCCACGGCATGCCCTCCAGTGCTCCGCCGTTTATCTCTATCAGGCGCGGGTCGGTGATTATCGGGAGGTTTCGCCCGTCGTTGATTGCCTGCGCGGTAGCCATGGCGCGCGACAGCGGGGAAGAATAGATAGCGTCAATAGCCGTTCCGCGCAGCCTTTCAGACAGCAGTTTAAGCTGAGCTGCGCCCCGCTCGCTTATCTGACCGTCGGTGTGTCCCTGAAAAAATCTTTTGATATTGCCCTCGGCCTCGCAGTGCCGCACTATGATTACTGTAGTTTTCAAATAAGATGCGCCCTTTCATATATTAATTATTACATGGTGTTACGCAGACACCGTATTAAAAGGTAACACATTTAGCCGCAATTGTCAATTTGCTTATTTATTTATGATTGACAATTGTTTCATTGTGACGTATAATTTGGTTGGTATCTGTCATAGATTTTAACAGACAGGTTTGTGGAACTGATTTAATGATTTTTTGGCAAAATCATCAAAAAAACATGTAAAGTTTATTACAGCTTCACATTTTTTGCGTGTTTATTGATTAAAATTATAATATCGATAGTTTTTTGAAAGGATGCGTGATGTTTTATGGGCATTTTTGAAGATGTAATGTCCAACGCGAAATCAGCTGCGGTCAATGTGGGGAAAAAAGCCGGACGTCTGGTGGATATTTCAAAGCTGCGCATGAGTGCAGCCGAGCTGAACAATGAGATCAACAAAAGGTATGAGGCTCTGGGGCGTGTGGTTTACAATGCGGCTAAGGAAGAGCAGGATGTCAAGGGGTTGATTGATGAGTGCGCTATCAGCATTGACGCGCTTTATCTGCGTCTGGACGAGGTGAATGAAAAGATAAACCGGCTTCAGAATAAGACTGTGTGTCCCGTATGCTCCGCTCAGAATCCGGAAAGTTCAATGTATTGTTCACAGTGCGGTAATAAGCTCAGAGATGAAGTATACAGCGAAGAAGAAAACGAAGTGGTGTTTGAGTCTGCCGATTCGGAATCTGCCGAAGCTCAAGAAGACAAGACGGATTCATCTCAGGTTGAGCAGACCATAGAATAAAGGCGTGTATTTTAAAATCAATATATATGGAAACACAGCGGTTAAATGCTGCTGCGTTTCTTTTTTACGCAGTCAAAAACCAAAAGAATGGAGTTGTTATCTTGGCAGAAAGTAAAAAAGCCGGAACCAAAAACACAGAAAAAAGAAAAAAATTCTCAGGTGGTTCCAGAGGTCAGTCGCTTGTTGAGGGCGCGGCTATACTTACATTCGGCACTATATTGGTAAAGATAATAGGTGCAGTGTTCAAAATTCCGCTTGGCAATATTATAGGCGAAGCAGGTATGGGATATTTTTCCGCTGCATATGCGCTGTATCTGCCTGTATATACCCTGTCCGCCGCAGGCTTTCCGTCCGCTTTGGCTCGTCAGGTGGCGGAGAATATAGCTACAGGCCGTTACAAGGACGCGCGGAAGGTTCACCGTGTGGCTCAGAGGGTATTCCTTATCACGGGTGTTCTCGGTTTTATCGCGATGGCGGCAGGCGGATTTATTTATATCAATTTCGTTGACCCCGATTCGATTTACAGCGTGCTGGCAATGAGTCCGTCGGTATTGTTCTGCTGTTTGATGGCAGGATACCGCGGCTATTATGAGGGTCTGAGAAATATGACGCCGACTGCTGTTTCGCAGGTTATTGAGGCATTGGGCAAGCTTTTTATAGGCTTGGGTCTTGCCGTCGGCATAATGTATTACGGTGAATATACCTTCCGCAATGATCTGACGGCATTCGGGGTTACGGTCAATACGCTTGAGGAAGCTCATATAGCCAGCTATCCGTATGCGGCGGCAGGTTCGCTTGCTGGTATTGCTGTTGGCTCGCTGCTGGGTCTTATCTATATGGTGATACGCCACAAAAAGAGCGGTGACGAAATCACCGAGCGTGAGCTTGATTCATCTCCCGAACCGCGCAGCACTAATTATATTCTCAGCAATTTCTTCAAAATCGGCATTCCGATTGCCATGGGCGTTTTGGTGCTCAATCTTACCCAATTTATTGATGCTATCACCATTCAGAACAGACTTGAGGGACTTGACCCCGGCGCGATGCGCGAAATTTACGGCTCGCTGCTGGACGGAGTTACAGATGAAAAAATCCCCAACTTCCTCTACGGCGCATACAATTTCGGCATAAATCTCTACAATCTCGTGCCCTATATTACTCAGGCTCTGGGTGTGTCGGCTCTGCCTACCCTGGCGGCAGCATGGGCGATACACAAAAAGTCAAAGATTCACTCCAGCGTAAATTCCGTAATAAAAATATCGGTGCTCATAGGCTTTCCCGCAGGTTTGGGAATATGCGCCCTGGCCGGACCTATTCTCGAGCTGCTTTATCCGGGTAAGCCTGCGGCAGTCATAGCCGTACCCATGCTCCGCGTGCTGGGTATAATGGTGCTTTTCGGCGCGTTGGTCACTCCCATCAACAGCATGCTCCAGGCAGTCGGCCGTCAGCAGGTGCCTGTTTATCTCATGCTCATAGGCGCTTCAATCAAGCTGCTGCTTAACTACACGCTGGTCGGCATAACTGATATTAATATTAAGGGCGCACCCATCGGCTCAATCTGCTGCTATGCGTTTATTGTCATAGCCAGCCTTATAATTCTCTGGCGCAGAACAAAAATCAAGCCCGATATTATGACTACGTTTATCAAACCGCTGTTTGCCGCGATATTGTGCGCGCTTGCGGCGTGGTCGGTCAACGGATTGCTGCATATGGTTATTCCTTCGGATTCCAGAATTATCGGCGCGCTGATTACGGTGATTGCAATGGCTGTGGCGGTAGTTGTGTATGTTGCTGCCATCCTTTTGGTCAAGGGAATGACAAAAGATGATATTTTAATGATTCCAAAAGGAGAAAAAATTGCAAATATACTTGAAAAAAAGAATTTAATTTGATAGAATGTATTGGCAGATGTTGATATTACCTCGCTGATGGTGCTGTGTTTGCAATTAAAAATAAATTCTGCAGTATTTTTTTGCGGATATGGCATACAAGATAAGCGGAGTGATAATTTTGAGGAAGTATTATGGATTTTCAGTTTAAAGAATGCTACAATTTCGATGACCTGATGCAGATTGTCAGGATACTGCGCTCCCCCGAGGGCTGCCAGTGGGACATGAAGCAAAATCACCATTCTGTGCGCTCCGATTTGATTGAAGAAACCTACGAGGTGCTGGACGCCATTGACCGTGATGACAGAGCCGCGCTTCAGGAAGAACTCGGAGATCTTCTGCTGCAGGTGGTATTTCACACCGAGATGGAAAATGAAGTCGGTGGGTTCAGCATGAGTGATGTGACCGACGGCGTATGCAAAAAGCTGATTGAAAGACATCCGCATGTCTTTGGTAATGTGAATGTCAGCGGAGAAGAGCAGATTCTGGTCAATTGGGATGAGATCAAAAAAGCCTCTAAGGGGCAGAAATCTCAGACTGACGCCATGCTCAGCGTGCCGCGCAGCTTCCCGTCACTGCTGAGAGCATCTAAGCTCCGCAGCAAGGCTGCCAAGGTGCATTACGATATGGTGACTGAGCAGTCAGCAATTGATGAATTGCAGAGCACGCTTGATGAACTCAGAAAATGTACATCGGACGGTAATTCTGATATTTCTCAATTTGACGTTTGCGGCAGGTTGTTTTTTGCGGCGGTGAAATATGCACATGCCGCAGGAATCGACAGTGAACATTCGCTTGCCGTGGCTTGTGATAATTTCATAACGGAATTTGAACAGACAGAAAAGCTTGCACAGCTTCGAGGAATTGATTTAAAGGAATCGGACTGTGCTCAGGTCGAGGCTTTGAGGGCGGAAGCTGAGTCAGAGCCTGATGACTGAAAAAAGAAAAACACGCATTAACGGAGGTACAATCTAATGAACAAAACAGAGTTGGTTGAGGCTGTTGCAGAGAAGTCCGGTCTCACAAAAAAGGACGCAGAAAAAGCAATTTCCGCTGTATTGGATACTGTTGTAGACACACTTTCCAAGGGTGACAAGGTTCAGCTTGTCGGCTTCGGTACATTTGAAACAAGAGTGCACAAGGAAAGAACTAATGTAAACCCTGTGACAAAGCAGAAGCAGATCATTCCTGAAACTACAGTTCCCGCTTTTAAGCCCGGTAAGGCTTTCAAGGATGCTGTTAAGTAATTGACAACAATTCGGGTTTGTTTTTTATGTTATAAAGAAACTGCCCTTTCGGTTTGTTATTCGAAAGGGCATGGGTTTCTTTGTAGGAATTATCGGTATGGCTTTCTGTAATATTGAAAGTCATCCATACATCCGCCTGTGGCGCAGCTGGATAACGCAGCAGATTCCGATTCTGAAGAACGGGGGTTCGAATCCCTTCAGGCGGGCCAACAGCGCACCTTACGGTGCTAAGAGAATAGTGAATGGTGAAGAGTGAATAGTGAATAGTGTTCAAGGAAAACTTGGTGCGCTGTTGTACTATTCGCTCTTCACTATTATTTATTCACTATTCACTTAAAACCGGGATTATAATTTACTTTACCGCATAAATAGTAGCCGAAAGGTGCGGTACATTCAGATGAAATTCACCATCCGCGCGATGAATTTCGTCGGTTTCTTTATTCAGACTGCCGCCGAATTCGCTCCACTCGCTGCTGAGAATCGGGGTGATACTCTCTGCATTGTCGAGGTTCAGCGTGTAATCCGCTTTGTCTTCACCCGAGAAATTGAACACCGCAAGCAGCACATTTCCGCCCGAACGGCGCAGCATAGAATAAATGCATTCGCTCTCGCTGTGGCAGTCCGCCCAGTCAAATCCCGAATAATCGCAGTCGAGAGCCGACAGAGCAAGATTGCTCAGATAAAGCTCGCCCAGCTCGCGAATATAGTCGCTGAAACCGCCGTGCATAGGATATTCAAGCAAATTCCAATCCTGCTCACGCTTTTCGTCCCACTCGCGAAGCTGACCAAGCTCATTGCCCATGAAATTCAGCTTCTTGCCGGGGTGCATGTACATATATGCATAAAACGCGCGCGCCTGACGGAATTTTTCCTCATACTCACCGAACATTTTGTTGACAATCGTGCCCTTGCCGTGTACAACCTCGTCATGCGACAGCGGGAGAATGTATCGTTCATTATAATAATACATCATGGAGAAGGTCAGCTTGTGATATATTTCCTTGCGCTGCCACGGCGCATGTGCAAAGAAATCAAGCGTGTCGTTCATCCAGCCTAAATCCCATTTATAGTCAAATCCCAAGCCGCCCTTGTCTACCGGCTTTGTGATATTCGGGAAGGATGTGGAATCTTCCGCAATAAGCATTGCGGTGGGATGGCGCTCGCGCAGTCCCTTGTTCATTACCTTCAAAAACTCAACAGTGCAGTTATTCACGCCGCGCTTAGGGTCGCCCTGCCAATAAATCGCGCGGCTGATAGCGTCCATACGCAGACCGTCGAAGTGGTAGACCTTGAGCCAAAATTCCGCTGCCGATTGCAGGAAGCATGCAACCTCGCGGCGGGAGTGCATAAAGTTGCAGCTTCCCCACTCGCTGTAGCCGACATCGCTGTTGGGATATTCGTAAAGCGCGGTGCCGTCAAAATTCTTGAGCGCGTAGCCGTCCAATGCAAAATGCACGGGTACGAAGTCCATGATAACACCGATGCCGTTTTGGTGGCATTTGTCTACCAGTTCCATAAGCTCATACGGAGTGCCGTAACGAGAGGTCGCGCTGAAAAAGCCTGTGTTCTGGTATCCCCATGAGCCGTCAAAGGGATGCTCGGCAAGCGGGAGAAATTCGATATGTGTATAGTTGCGCGCCTTGACGTATTCAATAAGGCTGTCAGCAATCTGGCTGTAAGTGTACCAGCCGTTAGGGTCATCGGGATTAGTATGCCATGAGCCGAGGTGCATTTCGTAAATATTCAGCGGCTTGTCGTAGTTCAGCGTGCGCTTTTCCAGCCACTCGCCATCGTGGAACTGATATTCATTCATATCAACTATAACAGAAGCGTGCTTCGGACGCAGCTCCATGCTGAAGCCATAGGGGTCGCTGTGGCGCACCGCGCCGTTGTTACCGTAAACGATGTATTCATACTTATCGCCCGCATGTGCATTGTCGGCAACAAATGTGAAAATGCCGCTCTGATAATAGCGCACCATTTCAGCTTCCTGCCAGTTGTTAAAATCACCGGTCACTGTAACACGCTGCGCATTGGGTGCATATGTGCGAAAAAGGCAGCGCCCTCCATCGAGAATATGCGCGCCGAAAAACTCGTAGCAGTTGAACACTCTTCCCTCATACATGCCCTGCAAGTCAAATTTTGCAATATCTTCTATAGGCTGCATTTGCTTAGTCACAGGATATTCCACAGGCTCGTCGCTGATTATATACAAATTTTCCAACATAGCCTTTTGTGCGTTTTGAGCGAGTTTACCTTCAATCTCCATAAGCTGTTCGATTTCGCCCTGTGATATTCCCCGAATCAGCAGTTTATTGAAATGTTCATTCATCTCATTGACTTCAGACACGATCTGGTCGCGGTCGATATTTTGAGTAAGCTTCAAATGCGTCATACGTCTGTCATGCTCGTCCTGCTGACCGGCAATATATCCCTTTTTCATCAAAGAATACACGCCTTTTGATACATTTGATTTAGAAATATTGCGTTCTTCCGATATATCTTTCGCGGTATCACCAATTAATCCGCCGAATTGCTCATTACACACCAGATGTATCAAAATTTCGCTTTCAATTTGCGTCAGATTGAATTTTTCGAGTATTTGTTCACGTATCAATTCATACAGCTTATTAATTCTGTGCCAGTTAATTAATGTAACATCAAAATTCATTAAAAACGCTCCTTTTAAAATAGTTCATTTTACATCAGTTCAAAATAAAACGGTTTCTATACGAACTATTATAAATTATAACCTTTAAAAAGTCAATAAAGAAATCAAAAATATTGTTGAGTTGCATGATAATTTATGATATAATATATAACATTAAAATTTAGCAAGGATGGTTGTTGAAATGCACACAAAATACACATTTGGTAAAAGCTGCTGGCGTACCCTCGCCGAGGGATTGGAGCGCGAATGGATGATTACAAACGGCATAGGCGGCTCCTCCGCATGCACTGTCATCAATAATTCCGCAAGGGTACACACAGGCTATCTTGTAGCGTCGCTAAATCCCCCTGTTGACAGGATCAACGTACTCTCCAAGGTTCAGGAAGCTGTTACAGCCGGCGAACGCAGCTTCAACCTTGCATGTCAGCAATTTCTCTGCGGTGAAAACGACGGCTACAAGTACCTCGAACAGTTCAGACTGGATATTGTCCCCACATATTGCTACCAGACCGATGAAATATCAATTGAAAAAACCATTGCCATGGAGTACGGCAGGAATACAGTTGCAATTTGCTACACCGTAAGCGGCGCGACCGAGCCTGTTACCATACGGGTAACTCCGCTTTTCGCAATGCGCGCAATCGACAGGATAAACACTCCCGACGACATACGCAAATTTTCCTCATATGTCGATGACAGTGTTCTTTACGTCAGCCGAAATGACGATGACCGCTGCACCGCAAAATTCTATATAAGCGAAGGCGAGTTTTTTGACCGCTCACTCATTCCAACAAGTATGGCGGCGCCTACCTTTATCGCTGAGGAAAATCAGTACCTCGCTATTGATACCCGCAACGGCTTTAACGGTCTTGACAGCCAATATACCCCCTATGACGCCGTTATCAATGTAGGCGCAAATGAAACAAAAAAATTCTTTATCATCTGCTCAACAGAGGACGAAGATATTTCCGCAAAAGACGGATTCGACATAGTAAACGCATACGTTGACAGAATGAGAAAGCTTATCGAGCTGAACCCGAATAAGGATTCACTCTCACAAAAGCTCACATGGGCGGCTGATACATTTATTGTTGACCGCAAGTCGACCAAGCTGAAAACTATCCTTGCAGGTATGCCGTGGTTTACCGACTGGGCGAGAGATACCATGATTGCCATGACGGGTCTTACACTATGCACACGCAGATTTGACGATTGCGAAAAGATTCTCAAATCCTTTGCCATGTATGAGAAAAACGGCTTGATTCCAAACGTATTTCCAAGCTCCGCCGACGAACAGCCGGGATACAACACTATGGACGGCTCGCTTTGGTATTTCTATGCTGTTGAGCGTTATCTGAAGTACACAGGCGGTAAGGAAAATTACGAGTTCATAAAAAATGAAATATTCCCTGTACTTAAAAAAATTCAGTACGCTTATGAGCACGGCACCGATTTTTCCATAGGCATGGATGCCGACGGACTTGTACACGGAGGCAGTGAGCTTGACCAGATCACATGGATGGACGTGCGCGTGGGTGATTGGGTGGTTACGCCCCGCCACGGCAAGCCTGTCGAGATAAACGCGCTTTGGTACAATGCCCTCAAGGTAATGGAAATGCTCTGTGATAAATTCGGAGAGGACGGCTCACATTACACCGAGCTTTCCGAACGCGTCAAGAAATCCTTCGTCCAAAAGTTCTGGAACGAAAAGGGCGGTTATCTCTATGACGTTGCCGACCCGTGCGAGGACAGAATCCGCCCCAATCAGATTTATGCGGTATCCCTTCCATACACTATGCTCGACCGCGATAAGGAAATTGCCATAGTCAATTGCGTAAGCAGGCACTTATATACCACCTACGGTCTGCGCTCGCTTTCTTACACCGATGCCGAATACAAATCACAGTATATCGGCAAACTCATAAACCGCGACGGCGCATATCACATGGGAACAAGCTGGGCATTCCCCATGGGTGGATACGTCACTGCATACTGCAAGGTACATGATTACTCGCCCGATGCAGTTAAGCGCGCCGATGACATATGCCACAGATTTGCCGATCACATGCGTGACGGCTGTATCAACGGTATAGCAGAGATATTTGACGGCACTTTCACCTGCACATCCAGAGGATGCTTTACGCAGGCATGGAGCGTGGGCGAAATTCTCCGCGCCTACACCGAGGACGTTTTGCCCAATCTCAAAAAATGCAAATAAATGATAATTTAACATAGAGTACGCAACGCCGGGAATCCAAGGGGGCAGGCCCTCTGGGCAGGTCCAGGGCAGCGCCTTGGGGGGGGCGTGGGGGCAAAGCCACCACAAAACCAAAGTGCAAGAAAAACTTGCAATAGGAAAAGCAGCCCATGCGAAGCCCCTAAAGAACTAACGAGAAAATCGAAGATTTTCATGTGGACTTCAATCAGTTAAATTATGATTTATTAAAAAAATAAAAACAACGCTGTGATTCAGAAAGTCTCCGAATCACAGCGTTGTTTTTTAAGCGCGGGACGCGAGTTTGAACACATCGTTGGATTTGCCTATCACAATGATGTGATCTCCCTCTGTGAATTCATACTCCGCGCCGGGGGATGGCTTGATTTTGTCGCCGGACTTGGTGGCGATGACATTGATTTTGTATTTGCGGCGCACGTTGATTTCGCCCAAGGTTTTTCCCACCCACGCGGGAAGAATAGGAATCTCAAAAATGGAGTATTCGTCGGTCAGCTCGATAAAATCAAACACGTTGTCGGCATTGTATCTTACGGCAATCTTCTCGGCAAATTGCTTTTCGGGGTAGAGCACCTCGTCCGCGCCGATTTTTTTCAGCAGCTTTTCCTGACGCTCACTGCAGGCCTTTGATACCACAAACGGCGCGCCAAGCTCCTTGAGCGAGGCTGTAACCTCCATATTTGCCTGAAAATTGTTGCCGCCGATTGCCACAAAGCATATGTCGAAATTCTTTACTCCCAGTGAGCGCAGCATGATTTCATTGGTAGCGTCGCATATATTCGCGTCGGTGAAGTCGGGAGCAAGCTCGTTGATTATGTCTGGATTGTTGTCAATAATCATCACGTCATTGCCCAGCTTTTGAAGCTGATAGGCAATGTGGCGTCCGAATAATCCCATTCCTATAACTAAAATTGATTTCATAAAATTACACTCCGTTCTTGAGTTATCCTATCAAAATATTTTCCGTCGGCCGATCAATGGGCACCGTGATTTTCTTTTTGGTAAGCACGATTGCCAGGGTCAGACCTCCGACACGTCCGCCGTACATCAGCAGAATGAGCAGCAGCTTTGAGACGGTGTGCAGCTTAGAGGTTATTCCCATGGTAAGACCTGATGTGCTGGCCGCCGATGTTACTTCAAACAGCACCTCTTTAAATGAGAAAGGCTCTATAGCGCATATTATCATTGTAGCGGTGATGATTGCGACGGCGTAAATCGTCACGATAGAGTGAGCCTGGCTTTCGTTTTCGGACGAAATACAGCGTTTGAAGATGTTTATGTCACGTCTGCCTGCATATGCAAACGCGCTCAGAAGCATTATCACGAGAGTAGTTGTTTTGATACCGCCTGCAGTCGATCCGGGGCTGCCGCCTATCAGCATTAAAATTATGGTGAGCAGACTGCCCGATTCGCTCAGAGAGGACAGGTCAACCGTGTTGAAGCCTGCCGTGCGCGGTGATACAGATTGAAAAAGCGATGCAATCAGCTTTTGAGGTATTGTCATTCCCAAAAGCGTGTTGTCGTTTTCAAATATCCAGAAAAGCGCTGTACCGCCCACTATTAATGCCGCCGTAGTGACAAGGACTATTTTGCTGTGCAGCTCGTATTTGCTGAATTTGAATTTGTAGTGATAAATGTCGTTCCACACGATAAACCCGATGCCGCCGATTATAATCAAGGCTATCAATGTAATGTTGACAATCGGGTCGTGCACATATCCTGTCATGGATGAAAATTGCTCGGCTCTTCCCATAAGGTCGAAGCCTGCGTTGCAGAAGGCAGATATTGAGTGAAAAATTCCGTTGAGAATACCTCGCGCCACGCCCATCTGAGGAACGAAGCGAATCGACAGCAATATTGCGCCCGTCAGTTCAAACATTAATGTTCCGATGAGAATTTTTTTCATCAGCCTGACCACGCCAGTCATTTGCAGCGAGCCTGACGATTGCATTATCAATTTGCGCTCCCCCAGGCTGATTCTGCGTTTGCTTATAAACGAGAAAAGCGTTATTATTGACATGAAGCCCAACCCGCCTATCTGAATAAGCGTGAGTATTACACATTGTCCGAATACCGACCAGTGTGTGTAAGTGTCATAGGCTACAAGTCCCGTTACGCATGTGGCGCTGGTGGCGGTGAACATTGAATTTACAAACGGAGTCCACTCACCGCTGCGCGAGGAAATCGGCAGGCAAAGCAGAAAGGTTCCCAGCAGTACGATACAAAGAAATCCTATAGTTATGACCTGCATAGGACTTAAATTGATTTTCTTTTTCATGAATGATACCAATCCTTTTCAACTGACACTCAATGTTTTTTGTGATAAAACGCATCTATCATTGTTCATTATCTTTTTTCGGCTCGCTCATGTTGAATACAGAGTCAATCATGTTCAGCTTTTTGGCGGCGTGAAGTATGCGTTTATGGCAGGTGAAGAGAATTATCTGCCCCAGCTCGCCGACCTTGTTGTCCTCGTTAATAAATGCGAGCGCGTTTCTCATTCTGCCGTCGTCAAACTGAGCAAATGCGTCGTCGAGAAGCACAGGAAGCTTTTCGTCCGACATAACGCCCGAAAGAGCAAGCCTGAGCGAGAGATATACCTGGTCATATGTGCCGGTGCTGAGACAATTGCAGCTGCGTATGTCGCTGCTGCCTGTCTGTGCGACCGACGGAACCAGCTTTTCCGATACAAACACGGAATTGTATTTTTCACCCGTCATTCCGCTGAGCACACGTCCCGCGCGGTAGTTTATCATCGGTCCAAAGTCCAGCTGCATTTCTTCAAAAGCCTCATTGAGTGTGGTCTGAGCCTCGTCTATTGCCTCCAGCTCAAATTCATAATGCTCAATTCGCTTGTTGAGATTCTTGATTTCTTCGGTGAGAGCGTCCATATCCTGCGGACTGTAGGGCTTTAGTGAAAGCTCGGTCTGCTGCTGGATAAGCTGTGCCGTAAGCTCATCTATCTGCTCGGCTACGGCAGAGCTTCTCGCCTTGACCGACTCGGATGTGAAGCCGTCCGGAACATCGAGATCTATGTCCCCGCGCAGTTCTCTGCCATATTGCTCAAGGCTGTCGAAGTCGCGGCCGTTTAGCATAAAGTCAAACGCCTCCTGCGCGGCGGAAAGCTCTGTGGAAATTTTGTCGTGTTCAGTTTTGAGTGTGTCGAGTTTTGAGATAATTTCAAAAGCCGCCTCGTTTGTTTCAGTTTCATGATAAGGCGCAAGACTTTCGCGCAGACTGCTTCTGATTTCTTCCAGTTCCTCGTTGAGTGCCGCGATTTCGTTTTCAACCTCGTCGCGCTGAGACTTGATTGACAGCACCTGCTGCTGAATTCGCTGAATTTCCTTGTATTCGCGGTCAAGCTCCTCCATGCTTTTGACGTTAAGACGTTCAAAAATCGGGCGCATTTCGGCATTCAGCGCACGCAGGTCATCGTTCACGTTGTTGAGGTTGATGTGGTCGTCAGTCAGACCGTCAACCTTTACTCCCTTTTTATAAACCAGGGTGTAAGAAACTAGAATGATTATCGCCATTATGCCGGCGATCCAAAAGCCCCAGTGGGCGAAGATTCCGAGCATCATTGTAACTATAAAAATTGCGGCGCTGATAATTAAGAGCATTTTTGGATCGTAGCTTTCTTCTTTTTCCTGCTCCTGATTTTCCAGAGCAATTTCAATTTCGTTTTTTTCTTCCATCAGCGAATCATATCGTCTGAATGCGGACATTATCTCCTGCGGATATTTGTTGATTATTTTGACGGTGTTAATTTTGGATTTATCAATGCCTTCAGCGGATTTTTTGAGGGCGGCCAGCTTTTCTTTTTTGCTCTCAATGACTATCTGCTGGCTCTTTTCAGCTTCCAGCAATTCCTTTGCATTTTCAAGGAACTCTCCGATTTGTTCAGAGTTGTCACCGCTGAATACCGCGTCCAGCTCGTTGAATTTTCGGCGCAATTCCTCCAGGCTTTCGTGCTTTGCGGTGAGCGTATCAATTTCCGCAAGCTCAGCCTGCTTGTTTAGTGAGTCAGCGGCTTTGTCGAGAAAATCCTTTTCTTTGAGCAAAGTAGCCTTGCGCTCTGATGCTATAGATATGGATTCGCGCAGAGCGTCGGATTCGCGCAATACAGTTTGAATTTCTGCGCGAGATTCCAGCAGCTCATGCTTCTGTTTGCGCAGCTCAGGGAGAATGGCCGAGGATTTTTTAGATTCCAGCGCGGAGGCGCCTTTTTTTAAACGCTTCTCAATTTCGCTTTTGGAAATCTGCTCGTCACCTGCGGAGGCGAGATTGGTCAGCTTGGCGAGAATTTCGTGGTTTTCACCCTCTATTGTTGTTCCCGACTGACCGATAAATACAGTATTGATAAAGGATTTGATGTTTATGCCGAGAATAAACGCGCCCGGTTCCTTGTCGGAGGGGATATTTTCCTCTGCCCCTGTGGATTTGTTGAAAAGCGAGGTTTTGTCGCCGGATTTGGTTGCGCCGAAGGTGCGGCTCAGCACGTAAGTTTTTCCATCATGCTCAAATTCTATGCTTCCGCTCATCCTTCCGCCGTCCCAAGGCTCGTACTGCCTGCGCTTTTCGCCTGTGCCCAGTCCGTAAAACATAGCCTTGACAAACGCCATAACAGTGGACTTGCCCGACTCGTTTTCGCCGTAGACAATATTCACTCCGTCGGTGGGCTTGAGCACAAAGTCACGCAGCTTGCCGAAGCATTTTATATTAATTTCAATAATCTTCATTGATGGTCACATCTCCCTCGAACGCGCGAAGACCGTAGAGCAGTGCGCGCATATATTTGTCGCGGTTGCGGCTGTCATTTTGCATTTTGTTCACCATTTTTCTGACGAATGCGCCCTTGAGTGTACCGTCGTTCATGAGCAGCTCCAGATTGAGCGAGGTGGTGGTCATGTCGGTAAGACGGGCGTAAAATAAGGTTTCCCTCAGACGCTTGGTGATGTCCGGCAGGCTTGGAGTGATACCGTTTTCCAGCGCGCCTATGAGCGTGAGGTCATACAGATGCTTTGAGAATTTTTCGCCGTGCCTGTCGCGCAGCACTGTTATAATTCTGCCGGCGAACTGCTGAGTGCTTGCACATCCGCTCACGTCCAGCTTTTCGGTAAAATATTGTCTGCTGTCGAGCGGATAGAAGTCCATGTGTGCAAAGCCCTTGGCGGCGTATCCGCAGAGCACGCCCTTTTCGCCTGTTTCATCAAAGCCTCTGCCGGCCGGCGCACCCGGGTAGCAGTAGAGGAAATCATTGCACTCATAATGCTCGTAGCCGTGGATATGCCCCAACGCCACGTAATCTGCACCGCAGTTTTTGAGAGCATCCTCAAATATGGGATTGTAACGGCTGTCGGAAAATTCAGAGGAGGTAAGCTCGCCGTGCAGCACCAGCACGTTTATGCGGCTGCTCACAGGCATGAAATCCTTGAGCAGAGTTTCGTCACAGCTTGTCTTGGTGAAGCCTGCGCCCCATACACAGGTGTTCTTTTCGGGAATTTCAACCTTTTCCATTCCTCCGCGGAAGATATGGACATTTTCGGGCCATTCCTCGCTGTAACAGGAGTCGGGTGTGGCGGGGTCGTGGTTGCCCGGTGTGATAAATATTCTTATGTCGTAATGACTGAGCATTTCCTTTACATCGTCCAGCAGTCGGCGCTCCACCTTCATGCTGTCAAACATATCGCCTGCTATCAAAAGAGCGTCGGCATTGCGGCTGACGCATATATCCATAATCTGCTTGAGGGTATCAAGCTGTTCACCTTTTCTCTCGGCGGCCACTTCGGGAGTGGATGAAAACAGCGAACCTAAATGCAAATCTGCTGTATGTACTATATTGAATGTTGTCATTGAGTTATTCGCCCCCGATTTTTAATTATACAACAAAATATAATAACATATTTTTGGCAGATTGCCAATAGTCTGACAGCAGTTTATCAAAAATTTACAGGTGATTTTCGGGTATGATGTACGGCTTGACATATTAATAAATCTATGTATGCAAAGTAATCATAGATTTTTATGCGGGGAATTTTTTGTTCAATAGCACATAATTGCATCGTCCGGCTCAAACGATAACGAAAAAAGTCGATTTTATTGTTGACAAAAAATTATGCAAAGTGTATAATTTATGGTGAAAAAAACCGATAACAAAAGTACGGGAGTGAGGGGAAATAATTGTGGCAATTGCACATATAAAGTCAAATGAATGCGGACAGGCTGTTTTACAGTCGGTCAAAGAGCATTGTATAGGCGCGTCAAATATCAATTCTGATTGTCTGAATGAGAGCGGAATTCAAAATATGGTTCGCATTTCATGTCTGTTGCACGACGCAGGCAAATATTCCGATGAATTTCAGACTTACATAAAAAAGGCATATGAAAATCCCAATTCAGTGCGGCGGGGCGAGGTAACACATTCCACAGCCGGCGCACAGATAGCGCACAAGTTTATCAACGGCGACAAAGCGGATGATAAAAAGTTTGAAAATATGGCGTTTGAATTTATTCGCCATGCTATAATCTCACACCACGGATTTGCCGACTGCATAACTCCTGACGGAAAGCTCACATTTGTTCAGAGGAACGATTCATCTCCGCCGGAAATAAGCGTGAGTCAAAGATTTTTTCAAGATTTTGACGAGGCGGAATTACAGAGCCTGTTCAGATGTTCCGCCGAGGAATGTAAAGCCATATACAATAGCGCAATGAAATTTTGTGCGGATAAACGCAATGCAAAATACGGGAGTATTTTCTATTATCTGGGAATGTATGAGCGGCTTTTGCTGTCGTATCTGACCGACGCTGACCGCACTGATACTGCTATGTTCGGAGGAAACGAGGCGTATTTCTCACAAATTCCCACCGCAGATATAAACGCAGTCTGGACGCAAATGCTTGAAAACCTTGACCGAAAGCTGTCAGCACTAAATCAAAAACGCTCCGGGCTGTCGGATAAACAGATGAAAATAATAAAAGCCCGGGGTGAAATCTCATCGGCGTGCCGCCAAAAGGCAGACGCTCCAAACGGAATATTCAGGCTGACGGTGCCCACAGGAGGCGGCAAGACGTTTTCGGTAATGTCATTTGCGCTTTTGCACGCCATTCACAATCAGATGAAGCGCATAATTTATGTTGCACCCTACAATTCGATTTTGGAGCAGAATGCCCATGAACTGGGCAGTGCGCTGGATGCCGAAGCTTACATATTAGAGCATCATTGCAACGTGATTATCGACGATGACGCGGAAAGGGAAAAATATGATGTACTGGCTCAGCGGTGGAATTCTCCGATAATACTTACCTCCGCAGTTCAGCTTTTGAACACGCTGTTTTCAAATAAAATGTCAAGCGTGCGCAGGCTTCATTCGCTTGAAAATTCCGTGATAATTTTTGACGAAATACAATCTCTGCCCATACGCTGCACTTCGTTGTTTAATTTGTCGGTCAATTATCTTACTAAATTCTGCCATTCGTCTGTGGTGCTGTGTTCGGCAACTCAGCCGCCTCTTAGCGGATTAGAAAATAATTGCATGCTTCCGACCGCAGAAATCGTGGAGGATTACAGCCGATACTTTGATATTTTCAAGCGCACGGAGATAATCTGCGACTGCGGCATAGAGCGCAATGCTGACGAGCTTGCGGATTTTGTCATGGATAAAATAAACCGCAGCATGCTTATCGTGGTAAATACCAAGTCCGCCGCGCGCAGGCTCTATGAGGCGATTGAGAGGATGAACAGCGGCAAATTTAAGCTGTATCACCTGAGTACAAATATGTGTGCGGCTCACCGCAGAAATGTTATAGACGATATTCGCAATACCCTTGCTTCGGGAGAAAAATGCATCTGCGTCAGCACCCGGCTTATTGAAGCCGGGGTGGATATTTCCTTTGAATGTGCAGTGCGGTCGCTCAGCGGACTGGACAGCATTATTCAGACAGGCGGTCGATGCAATCGCCACGGTGAAAGCGAGTGCGGTAAGGTGTATGTGGTGAAATACGGTGATGAGAATGTATCAAGGCTGCGTGATATTTCGATAGCACAGCGAGCGATGGAAAAATTCATCTACATGTTTGACCGCAGCCCGCAGGATTACGGCGGCAGCATGCTTTCGCCCGAGGCAATGCAGGCGTATTACAAAATATATTTCAAGCAGCGCGAAACGGAATTTGATTATACGGTCAGCGAATACGGAACAACGCTTGTGGATTTGCTGTCGCAGAACGATCACGGCTTGAAGGAGTCGATGAAAAAATATCCTCGCGAACAATGGCAGTGCTGTTTAACGCAGGCGTTCAAGTCGGCAGGCGAGCAATTCGAGTGCATAGAGGAGCAGGGAAATATCGACCTTGTGGTTAATTATAAGGATAGCAAGGCGTTGATTGAAACGCTGCGCGGCTCGGGCACGTTGGGGGAGAAATACGGCATAATAAAAAAGCTTCAGAGCTACACGGTCAGCGTTTCAAAATGGCTGTATGACAAGCTTAAGGATTTCGTCGAGATAATTCCCGAAGTCGGCGTTCGGGTGCTGGACGAGCGGTGCTATGACGAAAACTTCGGTGTGTCGGACGAGCCGGGCGAAATTCAGAATTTAATATTTTGACGAAAAAAATCAAGGAGTGATTTGATGAAATACAGAAATACGGTGGAATTTGAGGTGAGCGGCGATTACGCGCTTTTCTCGGACCCTGTGACAAGGGCAGGTGGAGAGAAAAGCAGCCTGCTTATTCCCACATACGAAGGAATTAAAGGCGTGCTTCACAGCGTCTATTGGAAGCCGACGATCGTGTGGATAATAGACAAAGTGCGCGTTATGAACCCGATTCAGACCGAGAGCAAAAACATCCGCCCGCTGAAATGGCCTTCGGGAAACGATTTGGCGGTATACACCTATCTCAAGGATGTGCGCTACCGGGTGCAGGCGCATTTCGAGTGGAATTACAACCGCCCGGAGCTGGAATGTGACCGCAACGAGAACAAGCACCACAATATCGCCAGGCGCATGATTGAGCGCGGCGGCAGACGTGATATATTTCTCGGCACGCGCGAGTGTCAGGGCTATGTCGAGCCGTGTGTGTTCGATGAGGGAGAGGGATTTTATGACCAAATTCCCGAGATGGCGTTTGGATTTATGTATCACGGCATAACCTACGCCGACGAGGCGATAAACGAGGAAGACAAGAATAAGTTGACGGTGAGGTTCTGGCGTCCTGTTATGAAAAAAGGCGTGATAGAATTCACCCGCCCCGAGAACTGCACCGACATAAGACACATTCGCGAGATGTCGATAAAGCCGTTCGGCAAGGGCGATAATTTCATAGGCGCGGATGAATTTGAGGACAGCGAGGTGAGCGGCGAATGAGCTGGATGACGGCACTTTGCGAGCTGTATGATCGAAATGCAAATATTGCGGGAAAGCAGATCGTTGATGAAAAGGGCAAAAGCACAGTTCTTTTGCCTATAGCGCACATAACTCAGGCGGCTCAGATTGAGGTGGTATTGAGTCAGAACGGTGAATTTCTCGGCGCACGAACGCTTGAAAAGGCTGAGAATTCAACCATAGTTCCTGCGACAGAAGGTTCTGCGTCAAGAACCTCAAAGCCGTGTCCACATCCGCTCTGCGATAAATTGAAGTACGTTGCGAAAGATTACGCATATTACCTTGAATGTGATGATAAGGAAAAGCAGAAATACATAAACGAGTGCTTCAATCCTTATTTGCAGCAGCTTAATGAGTGGAGCAGCTCGGAATACAGCCACCTGAAAGTTCAGTCAATTGCAAAATACATGAATGAGAGCGGCGGACTGGTGGGGGATTTGATTGGCTGCGGCGTGCTTGCTGCAGATGAAAAAGGCTTGCTGGACATTAGCAAAAAGATTCAGGGCTTACCTCAGGCAGACGCTTTTGTGCGTTTTGTGGTGCGCTCTGATAAAATATCTGATCAACCTGACGAAGTGTGGCTTGATTCCACACTTCATGAGAAATTCATCCAATATCAGACGGCTAAAGCAGATAATAAGGATTTGTGCTATGCCACAGGTGAACATGAAACGCTGACATATCTTCATCCCTCCAAAATTATGAACGAGGGCGATATGACAAAGCTCATTTCTTTTAACGACAGTTCGGGATTCACCTACAGAGGGCGGTTTGACGACAAAACCGAGGTTTCGGCGGTGGGATATAACACATCTCAGAAGACCCACAACGCTCTGAAATGGATAATTCGAAGGCAGGGCTTTACCAATGGCAGCTTTTGCTTTGTTTCGTGGGAATCGGCAGATTCGGCTATGCCCTCAATTATGGACGGAATGCCCGATATGATGCTGGAAATGTTCGGCGATGCGTTGAATGATGACAACAGCAACGATACCAATTACATTGACGCCCAAAAGTTCAATCAGTCGCTTATGGGGTACGGAAAAAAGCTGGATTATAACCAAAATATGTACCTTATGACGCTTGAAGCGTCGACACCCGGGCGACTTTCTATGACGGGATTTACAACGATAAATTCATCGAGATATGTGGAAAATATCGCAAACTGGCAGAAATCATGTGGCTGGATTCATTACACAAAGAAAAATGAAAAGGTGATAAGCTATTGCGGCATGCCGGGAATAAAAAACATAGCAGAAATTCTTTACGGCAACGAGGGCAACGGCTATATGTCGCTTAGCGGTAATAATTCGGTTATGCTCAACACCACCATAAAGAGGCTGCTTCCATGCATTTCGCAGGGCAAAAAAATTCCGCGCGATATGGTGGACACAGCGGTGCAGAGGGCATCATCACCTGTGTCATATAAAGATGAAAAATGCTGGAGACAGACGCTTGCGCTTGCCTGCTCAATGGTGAAAAAATTAAAATACGATTACAACTCGGAGGTATGGAACATGGCATTGGACACAAAATGCACAGACAGAAGCTATCTTTACGGTCGGCTGCTCGCGATTGCCGACCTGATAGAACAGCGCGCTACATTTGAAGAGGAAAAAGGAAAGGTAACTAACGCCAAGCGTTACATGAATGCATTTGCACAAAGACCTTTCCGCACATGGCAGATTATCGAGGAAAAGTTGGAGCCGTATTCCCGCAAGCTCAAAAGCAAATGGCTGCTCACTCAGCTTGACGAGATACACAATATGTTCTCGCCCGAGGATTACGCAGACGACAGCCGCCTTGACGGGCTTTATCTGCTGGGATACCATAGTCAGATTTACGCAATAAACAGTTTCAATAAAGAAGTTTCAGAAACGAACGATTCAGAAGAAAACGATTAAATTTAAAATAATTTGGAGGACTAAAAATTATGAGCACACTTACAACTAAAATCGACTTTGTAGAAATTATCTCGGTGACAAACGCTAATCCCAACGGTGATCCCTTGAACGGCAACAGACCGCGCGAAAATTATGACGGCTACGGCGAGATTTCAGACGTATGCATCAAAAGAAAAATCAGAAATCGCCTGCAGGATATGGGACAGAAGATTTTTGTGCAGTCGGATGACAGAACCACTGATGGATTCAAGAGCTTGAGCGAAAGAGCAAACGGATGTGCCGAATTGAAGGCGGAAATGGGCAACAAGAAAAAGGCAGACAGGGACAAGTGCGCGGCAATTGCTTGCAAAGAGTGGATTGATGTGCGCAGCTTCGGTCAGGTTTTCGCATTCAAGGGTCAGGAGGTATCTGTCGGCGTGAGAGGTCCTGTTTCGATTCATCAGGCAGTTAGCGTTGACCCGATTGATTCCATAAGCATGCAGATAACAAAGAGCGTCAACAGCGAAGCAGGCAAGGAGAGCAAGGCCTCCGACACAATGGGCATGAAGCACCGTGTGGGCTTTGGTTTGTATGTTATCAAGGGAAGCATAAACTGCCAGCTTGCGGAGAAAACAGGATTTTCAGACGAGGATTCGGAGCTTATCAAGGAAGCACTTCGCACGCTTTTTGAAAACGACGCCTCAGCCGCGCGCCCCGAGGGAAGCATGGAGGTTTGCAGGCTTTATTGGTGGAAGCACGACAGCAAAACTCCCGCCGTATCCACTGCAAGGGTACACAGAAGCGTGAAAATCGAGAAGCTTTGCAGCGGCTCTCCGAAGTCATTTGAGGATTATAAGATTACGGTTGACCAAATTGACGGTGTTGAGCCCGAAGTAATTGACTGCATGTGATTATGGCATACAATGACGATGAGCTTTTGCAGCTTTCAGGAATCCAGCACTTTGTATTCTGCCGCCGCCAGTGGGCGCTTATACATATCGAACAGCAATGGGCGGAAAACGAGCGCACATTCGAGGGGCAGCAGATACACGAAAAGGCACATGACCCTTTTGATACCGAAAAACGCAGGAATGTCATAATCTCACGCGCTATGCCGATACATTCATACGAGCTGGGACTGTCGGGAGAGTGCGATGTTGTGGAATTCCGAAAGTCGAAAGACGGAGCGGTTATATTCGGGCGGGAAGGGCTGTATCAGCCGACGCCGATCGAATACAAGCGCGGTGAGCCGAAGAGCAATCAGTCGGATGAAATTCAGCTCGCCGCGCAGGCGATGTGCTTGGAAGAAATGCTGTGCTGTGAGATAAACTTTGGATATTTGTATTATGACAAGATAAAGAAGCGTGTCAAGGTGGAAATGACCGATGAGATCCGTCAGCAGGTGAAAGCGATGGCGGCAGAAATGCACGAT
>JAQXFQ010000214.1 GCA_029005175.1 Bacillota bacterium | reverse complement strand
ACTTCCGGGAGTATGCGGCGTTGCGCTGCTGACAGGTATGTTCGGGGGATTTCCCGCAGGTGCGCGAGCCGCCGAAACGCTTACCGAGAGCGGTGCGATTACCCGCAGACAGGGGCAAAGGCTTGCAACGATTGCATTCTGCTCAGGTCCTGGCTTTACCATAGGAATGGTGGGAACGGAGCTGTATAAAAATAAATCTGCGGGACTGCTGATATTGACAGCGCAAATAATTTCTAGTATAATTATAGGAATGACAATGCGGCTTTTTTCGGGTAAAAAGCTGATGACGAGTGATGAGCGCGGTTATTCAAATTCCGCCAAGTCTGCGGGGCGTGCGGATGCATTTGTTGAATCGGCGTCGGACGCAGCTTCAACGGTGATTGCCATGAGCAGCTTTATTGTGGTGTTTCAGGTTATTGCCGCAATGCTGGACATCGCTCGTATCAACGCATATCTTGCTGTATTATTCGGCAGACTCGGCGCGCAGCAGTTGGGTGAATGTATTGTTCCCTGCATTATCGAGGTGACGGGCGGCAGCATACTGTCGGTCAATATCGGTTTGCCGTTTACGGCATTTGTGGTTGGCTTCGGCGGACTGTCGGTGCATTTTCAGAATTTCGCCGTCTGTCGCAAAATTAGGCTGAATAAGCTGAAATATATTTTCGTGCGGCTGATTCAGGGCGGCGTTTGCACTGTCATCGTAAGTCTCGCGCTTGAGCTGCCTTGTTTTGCGGAGGTGTGCAGTCCTGTATCGCTGGTCATTGACGGAGCTTCACCTGTGAGTTTTTCACGAATTTCGGTCAGCTTCGGCGTTATAATGCTGGTTATGTGCCTTATGAGCGTGATTTGCTTACCAAACCAATCAATAAAATTTAAAGCCAAGGAAAAAGGTGATGCATATGAACCTTTCAAAATATTACGGAAAAAACATAACTCCGTCGTGTGAGTACTGCCTTTATTTCAGCGTCGATGGAGAAAAAGAAGCCTGCGAGAAGGGGCGGGATACTGCGTTGGGCAGTACCTGTCGCATGTTCAGGTATGAGCCGACAATGCGTGAGCCGAAGACGCTCCCTCCGCTCACAGGCTTTAAACCCGAGGATTTTCAGATATAGTGCGGCGCGAAAGGAATTTTATCGGCGATGAATATAATAATAAGAAAATATACAGATAATGATATAGAGGGCATGATTGCCGTCTGGAATGAAGTTGTTGAGGACGGTGTGGCATTTCCTCAGGAGGAATGTCTGACCGTCGAAACAGGTGCGGAATTCTTCGCCGCCCAGACCTATTGCGGAGTTGCCGAGGATACAGATAACGGCGAAATAGTTGGTATGTATATTCTTCACCCGAATAATGTCGGCAGGTGCGGGCATATATGCAACGCAAGCTATGCCGTGAAATCGTCGCTGCGCGGAATGCACATAGGAGAGAGGCTTGTCACTGACTGCATGGAACAGGGTAGGGCTGCAGGCTTTAAGATTTTGCAGTTCAATGCCGTTGTCAGGACAAATTACAGCGCGCGGCATTTGTATGAGAAACTGGGCTTTGTAAAGTTGGGAGTTATCCCAAAAGGATTTTTGCTCAAAAACGGCAACTATGAAGATATAGTACCTTATTACCACGAATTGTAATAAGCTAACAGATAAAAATTAATCGGGAGGTCGTATATATGAAAATAATATTAGCGTCAAATTCACCCAGACGGCGGGAGTTGCTGTCCATGACCGGATTGAAATTCGATGTAGTCACGCAGTATACCGATGAATCTATTCCTGAGGATATGGATCCCGCAGTAGCGGCACTGGAGCTATGTGAGCGCAAAGCACTTTCGGTGGCTTCGCTGGAGCAGTGCAAGGGCAGCGTTGTTATAGGTGCTGATACGATAGTCAGCTTTGAGGGCAAAAAGTTCGGCAAGCCAAAGGATGATGATGATGCATTCCACATGCTTTCGGAATTATCAGACAGAACCCACACAGTCTACACGGGTGTGGCAATTGTAAATACCGACCTTACCGTGAATAAATTTGTAGAGAGCACAGAGGTGCATTTTTACCCGCTCAGCGAAAAGCAGATTCGCGATTACATTGCCACGGGCGAGTGCAGGGACAAAGCCGGCGCATATGCCATTCAAGGCGGCGGAGCGGTATTTGTCAGCGGCATTATCGGCGACTATTACAATGTAATGGGACTGCCAGTTGGCAGACTTATGCAGCAGATACGCAGAATTCACTGAAGAAATGTAAAAAAATCAGCAAGGATGAAAATATAATGAAGATAAAAGATATTCTCAATAAAAATCAGACTACATTTTCGTGCGAGATATTCCCACCGAAGCTCTATATGAATATCGATAAAACCAAGGCTGTAGTGGATGAAATATGCAGACTTAAGCCGGATTTTATGAGTGTGACCTATGGAGCGGGCGGCGGTACATCAAAGCAGACCGTAGAAATTGCACAGTACATCAACAGCAAGGACATGACAGCTTTGGCTCATCTGACCTGCGCATCGTCCAACAGGGAAGAGGTTTCCGCCGCGATAGCCAAGCTAAAGGAGAGCGGCATTGAAAATGTACTTGCTCTGCGCGGTGATATTCCCGAAGAATTGCAGGACAAGCCGAGAGATTATACATATGCATATGAGCTGATAACCGAAATCAAACAGCAGGGCGATTTCTGCATAGGCGCGGCGTGTTACCCGGAGGGACATGTGGAGTGCGGCAGTATAGAGCAGGATCTGATAAACCTTAAGAACAAGGTCGACTGCGGCGTTGACTTTCTCACAACGCAGATGTTTTTTGACAATACGGCTTTTTACAGCTTCATGTTCCGCGCCCTCAAGATGAATATCGACGTGCCGATAATCGCCGGAATCATGCCTATGACCAATTCAAAGCAGATAGAGCGAAGCTGCCGTCTTTCGGGCGCAACTCTGCCCACCAGATTCCGCCGCATTGCGGACAAGTTCGGTGATAATCCCGAGGCTATGAAGCAGGCGGGCATAGCCTATGCCACCGAGCAGATCATCGACCTTATAGCCAACGGCGTAAAGGGCATTCATCTCTATACGATGAACAAACCCGATGTTGCGGAAAGCATAATGTCAAATTTATCGTATATAGTCGGAGCTGATAGAGCATGTATTCAGTAAATTCCGGTAAGTGGTACAGCGATGTAAACATCAATGAGGTTTTGCGATACTCAGGAGTTCGCGATGCTTCAAAGTGTTCTGATGATATAATTCAAAGTGCAGTCAGGGCAGTAAACGAGGTGGGCGAGGCAGCCTCACCCAAAAGGGTGAGTATGAGATGTTCACTCACAATAAACGGCGATGAATGCGACATTGACGGCATTAAGGTGAACAGTAAATCGCTGTCGGCACATATTAAAGGCTGCGACGAGGTTATTCTGTTTGCGGCAACGCTGGGCAGCGGCGTGGATACACTCATACGACGGTATTCCGAGGTGAAGATGAGCTATGCGGTCATGCTGCAAGGTGCGGCGGCCGAGCTGATTGAAATGTATTGCGATAAAGCCAACAGCGAGTTTGAGGACGAGTGTGCGGCGGAAGGATACTATTTGCGCCCAAGATTCAGCCCGGGCTACGGCGACTTTTCTATATATCACCAGCCTGAGCTTATTTCTCGACTGAATGCCTACAAGCGCATAGGTCTGACTATAAGCGGCGGCGTTCAGATGACGCCCATGAAGTCGGTGACAGCTGTAATCGGATTGACCAAACAAAAGCAGAGCGGCCGCACTGGAAGCTGCGCAAGCGGAAAATGCGCAGGCTGTCCAAATGTCAACTGTATGTTCCGCAGAGTTTAAAACAAGTAAGGTGAGGTTAATGAATAAAATTACAGACAAGCTCGGCAAGAAGATGCTTTTTTTTGACGGCGCAATGGGAACCATGCTTCAGGGCAGCGGTTTAAAAGCGGGGGAGCTTCCGGAAATTTTAAATATAACAAATCCCGGGCTTATCACATCCGTTCATAAGAAATATTTCGACGCAGGCTGCAATATCGTCACATCAAATACATTCGGCGCAAACCGCTGCAAGCTGAAGGACAGCGGTTATTCCGTCGAGCAGATAGTAAATTCCGCGATAAATTGCGCAAAATCAGCCCGTGAGCAGTGTGGAGATGCCTCTGAAAAATACATCGCTATGGATATTGGACCTATAGGCAGGCTGATTGAGCCGATGGGCGATCTGGCATTTGATGAGGCCTATGATTTGTTCAAGGAAATGGCAGTCTGCGGCGAAAAAGCAGGCGCGGATCTGATTTTAATTGAAACTATGGG
>JAQXFQ010000213.1 GCA_029005175.1 Bacillota bacterium | reverse complement strand
GATAGGCACTCCCGACCTGCTGATTCTGGACGAGCCTATCAACGGTCTCGACCCGCAGGGCATCATCGAAATACGCAACGTGATTGCTAAATTAAACCGAGAATACGAAATCACGATTATTATTTCCAGCCACATTCTCGACGAACTCGCGCGAATCGCTACCCATTACGCAATTATCAACGAAGGCAAACTGGTACTTGAGCTGCCCAAGGAAGAGCTTCTGACGCGCTGTACCGAATGTATTGAAATAAAATCGGACGAAATCAAGGACATCTGTGTGGTGCTGGAGGAAATGGGCTTCAGCGATTACGAGGTCTACGAGGACGGCGCAATGCGGGTGAACAACTGCTGTGACAAGGTCGGCGAAATCAACATGGAAATCGCCAAACGCGGCATTTCAATCCGTTCAATTTCCGTCAGGCAGGAGAGCCTTGAGGAATTCTTTGTAAATATTACAGGGGAGGCGGCAAAATAAAATGATTAATTTAATAAAAATGGATTTTTTCAGACTTTTCAAGGCGAGAAACACTTATATCACATTACTTTTTGTGGTGGCATTTTCCTTGATTCTTTTCGGAATGTCATCTGCCTTCGGCTCTGAGAGTATGGCAAAGTCGGAGGACGGCGGCGAAAATATAATGTATTCCGAAATAACTGAGCAGGAGACTCAGGAAATAAAAAGCGGAAACGGAAGAGTGGGATTTGTGCTAAGCGAATTCACATCCGACACACCCATAAAGCTCGACGCACTGCTCGCCGGCTTCCTTTCGAGCGGATTTTTCCTGATATTCAGCGGCATATTTATCACAAACATGGTATGCGACAGATATAAATGCGGTTTCCAGAAAAATCTGAATATTTACGCCAAGAAAAAATGGCAGATAGTTGTTTCCGAAAATATCTCGATGTTTATTTTTGCGGCTGTTGAGATAATTCTTGCCGTGGCGGCAATATCAATATGCAGCGTGTTTTATTTCAATAATTTCAGCGTAGGAAACCTGAGCAGCTTAATCAGATATTTAGGTATGCAGATATTGATGCACTACGCCTTTGCCACGTTGATTATGTGCTTTGCGGAGCTTCTGCGCGGTAAAATCGTCTGCATCACGCTCACCTGCCTGTTGAGCATGGGTATTGGCGGTGTGATTATGAACAAGCTGGACAGCATTTTTGAATTTGAGAATTTCTCATTCGCCAAGAGTGCTATTGATTATCACATCAAGCTCATGCCTCTGAAATTTGACGGCGAACTGTGGGGGCAGGCGATTGCGGTTGTAATTTTCTCGATAATAGTGTATAATGCAATCAGCGCGCTGATAGTTTCAAAAAGAGATTTGGCGTAAAATTTTATTAAAAGGATTTTTGATTTGAAAATTGCATTTATTATATTGATTGCGGCGTTTGCGCTGCTGTTAATCGAATATGTGCGCTATCGGCGGCAGGTTGCGGAAATCTGCCGCCAATTGGCGTTTCATCACGACGAAGAAACCAACATAGACATACGCATAAATATGAGCCGCAAAGAAATCGTGAGACTGCGCGACAGGCTCAATGATATATTTGAGGACAACAGAAAATCCCGCGCCTCATACATCGCGCAGGAAACCCGCACTAAGGAACTTATTGCCGATGTGTCGCACGACATCCGCACCCCCCTCACCTCGCTCGACGGATATTTCAGCCTACTCCGCGACGCAGATTCGCCCGAAGAGCGCGGCAGGTATATCGAGATAATCACAGGGCGGCTGAATATTCTGCGTGACTTGCTGGAACAGCTTTTCACCTATGCCAAGCTGCAAAACGGCTCTTACAAGCTGGAATTCGACCGATTCGACTGCACTCAGACTATGTGCGAAATAATGCTCTCGTTTTATGAGGAATTCCGCACGCGCGGCATCAATCCCAGAATTGAACTTCCGGAAGAGGAATGCCTGATTTACGGCAATAAAACAGCATTCGTCCGCATCGTGAATAATATCCTGCGCAATGCTATAATTCACGGCAGAGACAGCATTTCAGCAACAATGCGACCCACTGAGAACGGAGTTGAGTTTATCTTTCGCAACAATCTGAGCGACAGTTGGCAGGGCGATATTGACAAGGTATTTGAGCGATTTTACACAGCGGATAAATCCCGCACCGATCATTCATCGGGGCTTGGACTGCCTGTGGCAAAGAAGCTGACCGAGGCCATGAACGGAAAAATCTCCGCCGAAATTACAGACGGAGATTTTGTAATAAAACTGGAATTTTTGAGATGAAAAATGATAATTTACCATAGAGTACGCAACATCGGGAATCCAAGGGGACTGGTCCTCTTGGCGGGGTCGAGGGGCAGCGCCCATCGTGGGGGTGTGGGGGCAAAGCCACCACAAAACTAAAGTGCAAGAGAAACTTGCAATAGGGAAATGCACCCATGCGAAGCCCATAAAAAAACTAACAAGAAAATCTTTGATTTTCGAGTGGACGTCAATCAGATAACTTATGATTTATTGTCTTAACACCTCACTGACTGGATTTTTGCTTTGAATCAGCCTTACCCGATGCCTTAAGCTGCGCCAGCACTATGCCGCCGAATATCAGCGCACAGCCTATGTATCCCTGAAGCTCCATGTGCGCGTTGAGAATCACAATGCCGCCTATCACACTGAACACCGACTCCATCGACAGCACTATCGCCGCGGCCGTCGGGTCGGAATCCTTCTGTCCGAGAGCCTGACAGGTATATGCCACGCCCACCGACATCAATCCCCCGTAAAGAATCGGTACCGCCGCCATCTTAATTCCGCCGAGAGAAATATCCTCAAACATCAGCGCGCAAATTATGCTTTCCGCACTGCACACTATAAACTGCCCCATGGAAAATTTCAGCGGGCTTATTTCCCCCACAAACTTGTCAATCACCAAAATATGCACCGCCCAGACTATCGCGCCGATAAACAGGCTAAGCTCCCCCGCGCCAAAGGTAAATGTGAATTTTTCGTCCAAATTGAGCAGGAGCAGTCCGCATACAGCCAGCACCGCGCCAATCCATATGTAAATATTCGTTCTGCGGCGGAACACAATCAGCGACATTATCGGCACAATCACCGTGTAAAGCCCTGTAATAAATCCCGCCTTGCCTGCGGGTGTGCCAAGCTCCACACCGTATTGCTGAAGTGCCGACGCGGCAAACAGCACTGTGCCGGCAATTAATGAAGCAATCGCCAGCTTTTTGAATTGAGTCTTATTGAGCTTCTCACGCTCAAAAAGCAGTATTACGGGGATAAGTGAGAGTGCGCCCAAAAAGAAACGTATGCCGTTAAAAGTAAATGTTCCGACATATTCCGCGCCTACCTCCTGCGCGACAAAGGCAAGCCCCCAAATGACCGCCGTAATTACAAGCAAAATCATAGACTTGAATTTTTTCAGATTTTTCATAAAAATTGACCTCTCAAAAACAAATCGCAAAGAAACCGCCGCACAATCAGCCTCACCATTGAGCCAAATCTGCGGCGGTTTGTTATTTTTTAATCAAAGAATGCTCTGCAGGAACTGCTGTGTTCTGGGATTCTTGGGGTTGTTGAATATCTCGTCGGGAGTTCCCTCCTCAGCGATAATGCCGTCCGCCATAAATACTACCCTGTCGGCGACCTCGCGGGCAAATCCCATTTCGTGCGTTACGCATATCATGGTCATGCCCTCTTCCGCCAGCTTCTTCATTACGTTGAGAACCTCGCCCACCAGCTCGGGGTCAAGAGCAGAGGTCGGCTCGTCAAAAAGCATTATCTTGGGCTGCATAGCCAACGCGCGGGCAATCGCCACACGCTGCTTCTGTCCGCCCGACAGCTTTGAGGGGTACTCGTTTGCCTTGTCGGAAAGTCCCACATCCTCCAACAGCTTTAATGCCAGCGGCTTGATTTCCTCCGGCTTCATCTTCTTGACGGTTATAGGCGCCAGCATGACATTTTCCAGCACGGTCTTGTGGGGAAACAGGTTGAAATGCTGAAACACCATACCCATTTCAAGCAGCAATTGCTTCTGCTTTTTTTTGTCAACGCTGTGAATTGTTCTGTCGTGCTCGCGGTGCAAAAAGAGCTGATCTTCGATAAATATCTGACCGCCCGTAATGGTTTCCAACTGGTTCAGTGAGCGGAGAAAGGTGGATTTGCCCGCCCCCGACGGTCCTATCAGACATATAACCTCACCGTTTTCCACCGTGATATTGATGTCCTTGAGTACCTCGAGAGAACCGAATTTTTTACTCACATGTTCTGTGCGAATCATTGACATATCCGCTCACCTCCTTATTCATACACCGAGAATTTCTTCTCGATTTTGCCGAATACAAATGTAAAGAACGCCGTAATGATCAGGTAAATTACCATAGCCGGAACGAATACCAGATATGAGCCGCTCGCGGAAATTGTCTTGGAAATGGTGGTGATGTCCATAAGTCCGATAACAAACACCAGAGATGCGTCCTTGAGCACCATGACAAACTCGTTGCAGACCGGCGGAATCATTCTGCGCACCGACTGCGGAACGATTATCTTGCTCATAGTCTGACCGTAGGTCAAGCCCAGAGCCTTTGCCGCCTCATACTGTCCCTTGTCAATGGACTGGATTGCGGCACGCACGATTTCCGCACAATATGCCGCGCTGTTGAGGGTAAAGGCTATAACAGCCGCAACAAACGCGCCCTTGAAAACGGCCTCCGGGTCACTTGAATCAAACAGACTGCGCCAGCTAAAGCCCTCGAATATTCCCGGGATAGCCAGATAGATGCAGAAAATCTGAATCATAAGCGGAGTACCGCGGAAAAAGAATATGTAAGCGCGGCAAGGCAGGCTTATCAGCGGTATTTTTGAAATCTTGCCCAGCGCGAGGAATATGCTGATTAAAAGTCCCACCAGTATGCTTATTGTGGTGAGCACTATGGTCAGCTTTGCGCCGTAGAGCATACTCTGACCGCACCCCAGCATTCTGTATGTATAGTTGATGAACTGCCCGACGACATTCCACGCGCCATCGTCTGCGTGATAAATGCTGCCTGCGAAGCCGACATATTTTTCACTGATGCCGTTTACTCCGGATGTGGAGAAAGAGGCGTAGTTGATAAAATACAGATCATTGTAAGTCACAACTACCTGCCTGCGCGAACGATGTTCATCCTTGGCCAGCTCTGTGCGAATCGCTGTGGAGGCACAGTTCATAAGCCGCTCCTCAGAGGGCTTGAGCAATGCCAGCACCGACGCTGCCACAAAAATTGCCAGCAGCACAACAGCAATGATTTTCGATTTCTTTTCCCACTTTCTCACATCAAAAGCGGAAACAATTGACTTTAAGAATTTCAAATCTCAACACCACCGATTTTTGATATTTTTTCAGAGCTGCATATTTACAGCAATTCTAAACGAGATACAGAAAATCATACAACGCTATATAATATAATACCACAAAATAAAAATAAATCCATATCTTTTTTAGAATTGCCATAAATTATCTTGATGAGCGGATAACAAATTAACAATTCATCACGCTAAACCAGGGCGTGTTGACACTACGCCCTAATATTAACCAAATTAAAGGCACATAGTAAAATGCCATGTGCCTTTAACCAACTGATTAAAATTCAATTGAATAATTAGTCCGTTTAGTCTTTAAACCACTTTGCGTTATTTTCCTCAAGGAAGCCTTCATCCTTAAGCTGTGCCATTGCCTCATTAATAGCTGTCTGGAGAGCTGTGTCCTCCTTGCCCATTGCAATACCGAACTGCTCGGGATACTGGTCATCGACATATACGATTTCGTACTTATCGGGGTTCTTGGTTACATAATCTGCAGCAACGGTGCTGTCGCAAAGAACGATTTCATATTCGCCGTTGTCGAGAGCTGTGAAGCAGGTGAGAATCTGCTCGGTAGCAGCCATTGTGCAGTTGGTAACTGTGCCTGTAGCAATCATGTCCTCGAGAAGCTCCTGAGAGGTTGTGCCCTTCTGGAGCATTACAGAGTGACCCGAGAGGTCGTTGAGAGATGCCGCCTTAATATCGCTGCCCTTTTTAACAACGATTGCCTGATAATTCTCAATATAAGGTGTGGAGAAAAGCATCTCTTTCTGACGCTCGTCAGTAATTGTAACAGCAGAGATTACGCAGTCGTAGTTAGTGCCGATACCTGCAAAGATAATGTCGAAAGCTGTGTCGATGAGGTTAACCTGCAGACCGAGCTTATCGCCGATAGCATAGGCCAGATCTACATCGTAGCCGATGGGAGTGCCGTCCTCAGCCTTGTTTTCAAAAGGCGGGTAGCCGATTTCCATACCGATTGTAAGAGTGCCGTCATTGATGAGCTTGAGGTTGCTGATGTCGATAGGCTTAGATGAAGATACATCTGTCAGGCTGACATCAACTTTAGAACTGTTTTCGTCAGCCTTGCTGCCGCAGCTTGCGAAGCAGGTACAAACCATAGCTGCCGCAAGGAGCATTGAAATAATTTTCTTTTTCATAAAAATCTCTTCCTCCTGCAAAAATAAAATCTGCAATAAATATAACAAAAGCGACATGCGGTAATCGCCTAACGGAAACACCTCATCATGCCGCCTTAATTTAACATTAACTTACCACAAACTAAAGCATTTGTCAACAGTATTTTAACAAAAAATTATCCTGTCCTTAATATTTGGATAAAAATACAAAAATCATCCTCTTATTTCCGATTTTACGAGCTTATTTACAAGTCTGTTATTCACTTTTTTGAATATTTAACGAAAAAATACAAAAATGCCCGGAATACATTGAAGTATTCCGGGCATTTTTTTTAATGCGGCATATGCCGCTGCTTTACAAGAAAGCAGTCATTGCGGTTTTCAAAAAACGCTATGAATATTGAGATAATTCAATGAACATTGATTTCAAAATTCACAGAAATTACTTTTCCTCTCCAAGTCTGCGCTTTCTGAGTACAACTGCAGCAGTGCAGCCGCCTGCAATTATTGAAGCTATCATCGCAACTATTGCAATTGTAATTCCAATGACATTTTCACCTGTTCCGGGCGAAACGATGTTTCCGCTTGAATCTACCCAGATTGCGTAAAGCGTCACATCGCTTGACGGCATGTTGAATACATCATTTTCATTGTAGCTTGTACCGGTGCCGTTGGCTTTGGTGTTCCACTCTTTAAATGTGCAGTCGGTCTTGGCGAGGCTGCCCTTTTCCGCTACGGTTACGCTTTCGCCGCCCAGATACCGGGTGTTATCCTGCGGAACAGAACCGCTCGTTGCGCCGTTTGCATCATATGTCACCTTGTAATAGGTTGGCTCATCTTGCCAGATAGCGTACAATGTGACGTTTTCAATCATTGTAATCTGAGCGTTCGGTGCATAGGATGTGCCGCTGCCGTTAGGCTGAGTGTTCCAATTGACGAATACTGCGCCCGTCTTTGCCAGATTGCCCTTATCCTTGACTGTCGCGATTTCATTGTAGGAGTAATCATTGCCGTCTGTGGGCACTGTGCCGCTTGTAGCTCCGTTAGCATTGTAGGTTACGGTGTATTTAATTGCTTCCCACTGTGCTTCCAGTCTAAGATTCTCATCCAATGCGGTGACTGTATCGCCGCCTACGAAGGTCTGACCGATGGTAGCAGGACCTACAAATCTGGCAATGAGATTGTCAATCAGGCTGTAGCCTGTCATTGACGGAGCAACTACCTTCCAGCTTACAAACCTGTAGCCCGGGCGAACGTAATTAGTCCAGCCCTCGTTTGCCTGAACGGTGTAGTCGTTGCCCAATGTCACCTGCTCGCTGCGAGTGAGACTGAGCGAAGGATCGGTAATATCATTACCTGTAACACCGCTGGTGTAGGTTACAGTTACCTCTGTTGGAGGAGGCGGAGTGATGTCTTCCCAAACACCCTTAAGAACTACGTTTTCGGTGATTGTAAACGAAGCATTGCTTGTGCCGCCTGCGTAATAAGTGCCGCTTTCGTTGTAATCCCAGCCTGTGAATTTGTATTTGCTCGTGTCATAGCCTGTCGGAACAGCAGCTACGTTGACGGTATCGCCGTGGTTATAGGTTGCCGCAACAGGAGGTGTATAGGTCAGGTCGCCGGGTATGTCGCCCTCCATGACGTAGGATACAGTGTATGTCTTAATATCCAGCACCGCCTTGTACTTAACGGTTTCTGCCGGCATCGGGTAATTATTTCTTGTGCCGATGTCTACACTGTCAGCGTCCTTCTGTGCGCTGTTGATAAGTGTCCATTCGCCATTCCATACCTTGCCCGCTCCAACTGTGGGAGTTACGCCGTTGCCTACGTTTACCGCGTCGCGGTATGGATAGGTGTGAGAGGTAATCAGCGTTGTGCCGTCCTCTTCATAATACTCTACCTTGAAGCTTTCTTTCTGCCACTGAGCATAAAGCACGGTGTCAACGGTAAAGGTGTATCCATTGCCTATGGTATAGGAATTACCCGTGCCGTTCTGCTGGTCATTCCAGCCGTTGAACTTATAGCCTGTCTTTGTCAAGCCGGTGTGGTTCTTGACAGTAGTTGTAAGCTGGGTGTATGCCCATTCGGAAGCGGGTACTGCAGAGTCGGGAGTTCCGCCGTTTGCATTATAGGTCAGTGTGACCTTGCCCTGCTCGCTGAATACGCCTGTAATTACGACATTCTCAGCGGGCATGGTGAAGTTTGCGCCGGAAACATCGACCTGAGCGCAGTTCCATCCTGTAAAGTTATAGCCTGTAATATTGGGAACTGCCGCTACAGTTACAGTATCATTGTACTTATACGACTGTGTCACGGGCTTGGTATATTCACTCGGTGCATTTGACACCTGATAGGTCACGGTGTAGGTGAGGTCGTTGTATTCCGCCTGGAATTCAACGTCGCCTGCCGGCATCTTGTAAGTGCCGCTGCCTGTGATTGTGGTGCCGTCTGCGTCCTGAGTCTTGCCGCCCTTGAACTTCCAGCCGACGATTTCCTTGCCTGTAACATTGGGAATGTCTGCGTTGGAGCGAACCGTGAAAGCTGTGCCGTAATCATGAGCTTCTGCGAGTGCGGTAAGCTCATTGCCGTTTATATCATAATATCTCACATGATATTCATTTGGCGTCCACTTTGCGTAGATTGTGGTGTTTTGAGTAAAGGTATGCGCAGTACCTACTGCATAAACTGTGCCGCTGCCGTCGGGACTTGCGTTCCAGCCGTCAAACGTATAGCCTGTTTTAACCAGATCGCCCTTATCCTTGATGGTTTCGCTGACTTCGGTGTAATCCGTTACGGGATCGGGTGCTGTGCCGGCTGTTGCGCCGTTTGCGTTATAGGTCAGTGTCACCTTGCCGTTTTCGGTGAAGGAACCTCTTATGGTTACATCATTGTCGGGCATGGTGAAGCTGCCTGCGTTAATAGTAACATCAGTGCTGCTCCAGCCGCTGAAGGTATACTTCTTGGTGTCATAGCCTGTCGGATTCGGCTTCACGTTTACTGATGTGCCGAAATCCACCTGCTCGTCACTCGGCTTAGTGTAGGTGATGTCACTCGGAATTGTTATCTCATACTTGACTGTATGCTTGTTAGCAGTCCAAAGAGCCTTATAGGTGACGTTTTCAACCACGCTGTACGAGTCGTTCGGTGTCACGGAGTAGCCTGTGGTCGGTGAAACAAGCTGCCAGCCTGTGAGAGTGTAGCCTGTGCGTGTAAATGAGCTGTAGGGCTGAACGGTGTGTGATGTGCCGTAATTAACGGTAAACTTAATATCATTTGCCGTATTGCCCGAATATCCGTCCTGATAGGTAACTGTATACTGCTTGACAGTCCACAGTGCCTTATAGGTCACATTGCTCTTTACGGTAATTGCGGTATTCTCAGCGGGATTAGTCGGGTAATCCTTATCGAGAGGATCAACCAGCTGCCAGCCGCTGAAATCATAGCCTGTGCGTGTGAAAGTATTTGCCTGTATATTGTGTGTGCTGCCGTGAGCGATATTCTCTGCCAGCACATCGTCCTGACCGCTTCCGTCATAACCTGCGGTATATCTTACGGTATAGGTATTTGTTCTGTAAACTGCCTTGAATTTAACATCGCTGTCAGGCATCTTAAAGGTTGTACCCACGCCGCCGATAGTCTGACCGTCTGCGTCAGTGCTTGAGCTTTCAAATACTGCCCATTCGCCTGTCCAGGTTTTGTCCTCGAAGGTTTTGGGAGTGCCTGCGTTTTTGCCAACCTCTACATCAGACTTATAATCATAGGCCTGTGCAGTACCTATCTGAGTAGTGCCGTCTGCCTCCCAGTAGGTGACGTTATGGCTGTTTATAGTCCATGTAGCGGTTGCTGTGGCGGTATTTTCTGCGTTATTGAAGGAAGCAAAGTCAACAGTGCCGCCTGCATTCAATTTACCGGCAGCGTCGTTTACCTGCCAGCCTGCAAAGGTATAGCCGGTGTCGGTGGGAACCTGCGTGCTGAGCGCCTTGCCGTCCTTGATGGAGGTGTAAGGCAGTGCGTTCTCGTCCGCGGGAATTACCGCGCTGTCGTGACCGTCGCCCTTCTTATAGACGAGCTTATAGGTGTTCTCCTCCCAGATGGCATATACGGTGCATTCGTGGCTTGCGTTAAAGTCATCCAGGCTCAGGCTTTCCATAGGAACTGCTGCACCTGAATCAATATTCCAGCCCTTAAAGGTGAAGCCCTCTGTTGTAAGAGTTTCGCTGGGCTGATATAAATAATTGCCGTTGGAATCCTCAGTGAAATCCGCAATTGTCAGCGTCTTATCGTCCGGCACTTCCTTGCCTGCTACATAAGTAACTTCGCCCATGCCGGTGCGCTTGTTTGCGTTATACTTCAAGGTGTATTCCACATATTCCCAGATGGCGTAAACTGTGCTTTCATAAGTTTTATCGCCTGATTCTGAGGTGACCTCAACGAAATCGTCAAGCTGCAGGGATGTTATCGCTTCTGCTGCTGTCGCTGTGGGAGTTTTGCCCCAGCCCTTGAACTCATATGAGGATGATTGGGGAGTCTTGTCGGGAGCAAGGGTATAAGTGTAATTGCCGCCGCTCTCTGTAAAGTCAGCTATTCCAAGAGCCACAGGGGTTGTGGGTGCGTCGGTAACAGGAGAGGATTTGCCGTTGGTATCATAATGCAGCTTGTATGACCGCGGTGTCCACTGTGCATACAGGTTTACATCATAAGTCATCAGGATGGTTCTTCCCTCTGAATAAGCAACTCCGTTGCCATCGGGAAGTGTATTCCAGCCCTTAAATTCATATCCCACTACGGCGAGATTGCCTGTGTTGCCCTGAACCGTGGCATACTGAGATGAAGTATACTGTCTGTCATCAACGGGAACTGAACCTGTGACCGAAGTGCCCGCCGGTGGGTTTGCGTGATAGGTGACGGTTTTGGCCTCGGTCCATACTGCATACACATTGATTTCAGAACCGTCAGTCAGTGTGGAATTTCCCGATTCATCTTTGAAATCACTGTAATATATATATCTTCTGGTGTTGCTGTCGTCCGAAGCAAGAGACCAGCCATCGAAAACTAAGTCTTTGCCCGTATAGGTCGGCTTTGCATCCGACAGTCCGTAACCGTTACTCAGTTCGGAATACTTTACAGTCACTCTTCTTGGGTCGGGCATACCGGTTACTTCGTCCAAAGAGTCCTTCTTGTTTTCATTATAAACCAGCGTATACGTCGGCTGACTCCAGATGGCGTGTACAGTGACGTAATAATCACCTATGACCCTGCTTTCATCATCGGTATTCTCGGTGAAATCGCTGAACTCAACGTAATCGCGCTCATAATTCTCTTCATCGGAATTGTTGGTCAGGCTCCAATACTGGAAATTAAGTCCGCTAGGAACACTCGCAGCGGCAGCCTCAGTAAAGCCAAGCTTTATATTCCTGTAATCATGGGCTAAGCCTACATTTTTACCATCATATGCATTAATAGTATAAGATCCCATGCTGTCAAATATATTCAAACCGCTCGGGTCGTCTTTTGATGTATCCTTTGAGAACGTGATTTCCTTTGGAATACTCTCGGTTATTGTCTGATCACCTATATAATTCCAGTCGTCATCGTAATAACCGCCCTTGAGTACAATATCGTCATCATCGCCTGTGGGGGAATGATAGTCATAAACGATATGGTAAGTTATAACATCCCACTGAGTGTAAACATCCACATCGCTGTTCAAGGTTACCGTATCGCCCTTTGCATAGGCTGTGCCCAGACCGTTCTCCTGTCCGTTCCAAGCCTTAAACTTCTCTCCGCTGTGGTAGCTTGTAAAATCACTAATGTCAACGCTATAGCCATAGCTGTCTTTCCAGCTTAAACTTTCCGGGGCTTTTAACGCAGCGGTCGGAACCACGGGGTCAGCCAACAGGTTTCCATTTTTATCTTTGTATTCATACGCATATAACTCGGTGCTGACGTATCTGTCAGAGTAGCCTGGGATATGCTGATTGTTTACATCATCCCAATCTTTTTCTTCATTCCAATAGCTGTCGTGATATGTCAGACTGACGTAGCCACCCTCAAACAACGGCTCTACCAATATTTCCTTTTCCCAATAACCGGTCTCATTGTTAAAGGTGTACAGAACCTTTCCTTCATCGCCTTTTAATCCGTATGCCTTCATAACGTCGTTGAGATATACTGACTCTCCCTTTGCATACTTTAACGAGAAATTATCCTTCATTCTCCAGAACTCGGTTGCACGCCAACTGTCTGTTCCCTCAGGCTTAAAGCTGGGGGAATTTGAATCATCCGGCATATTCCAAGAGCCAGACAGGTCACCGCCTTGACCTGATGCACTGCTTAAATCGGTTCTATAAACGTATGCGTCCGTTCCGTCAAGATTTCCGGGATCCTGTATGTTGCTTCCGTTCGAATTTGTATATCGGCTGTAATCGTACTTTACGATGATGCCAATAGGCACGTTAAAGTCTGTGGATCCAGCATACTGAGGCCACTCCTCCGATACAATGTTACAGTTGCCGTAAACGTCTAAATAAGCGTAGCTTTCGCGCGAATCATCAAGTTCACCTATGCTGATATAATCAATACCATGAAGACAAGTTCCGCTTGCGTCGACTATATCTATTCTTAATCGATCCACAGGCGCGCTGTCATTTGTACACATCGGAACGGCTACGTCAGTGGCAAATACAAAATCGCCCGCCGGGCTTTTTTGAAGCGGGTATTTGTTCCAGGCAACATCTTTGGTAATCTGATAGTCAGCCTGATATACAATACCGGAATCAGCCGCACAAAACAGCTCCATATCCGATAAATAACCCGCAGAAGTAAGTGTGCCGGAATAACCTGTCTGTCCGGTATACGTATGCGGCTTAGTGTCGCCTATGGCATAATAATACTCGCTGCTGGTGCTGAAATCGCTAACATACGCAGAATCGGCAGCTGTAGTATCAAGCGGCAGCGAGGCAAAATCCACGTTGCTCTTTGTATAATCATAGCCGTCAACCACTGTGAGCGAACCGCTCTTACCCGCGAGCAATGCGCCCACCGTGGTATTTCCCACGCAGCAGTACTGGTAACCTCTGGGATAAGTGCTTTGATATTTGCGCTTATACACCCACACCTTTGTATTCCAGCCGGGTGCGCTGCTGTCGGGCGCGGTCGCAGTCACAGTCAGGTTTGAGCCATCGACGTCGCCGCTCGAAAAAGAGGGATCATCCTCACTCGCATCGACTTTTTTAAAATATACATACGGACCAGACGAACCGGCCGACCAGTTGTCAACCGTCCATTGCTCCTGAACATCTTCAATCTCCTGATAGTACGTCTGGGCATATACGTTGGCGTCCTCGCCATACAAATAAAAATAAAAATAATCTATGTTATAGGGTTTGTAATTATGACCGCTGTCCAACGTGCCGTCGTCGTTGGCCGCCAGCGCGTTAAATGCCAGCACTGCGCCGACAGTCAGTATAGCAACCGATGCCACTGATGCCAGCAGATAAATAGGATTGCTGAAAAATTTTTTTGCCTTGCTCAACATTTGGTTTTTATCCTCCTTTGAATTTTTTTGTTAAACAATTGAAAAAATTAAGAATACCTTCCGTTAAAAATAAATAATTATCTGTCCTCCCTTTCTTTTTAAGAAATATAATTTTATTACGACACATCTCATAATACAATTATATCATCAAAAATTCATTCAATATATATCAAATAAACACAACCTAGCCAACCGATTCAAAATCGAATCCGTTGCCAAGGGCGTAGGTATGTGAATATGTGCCTTCTGCAATTTACACTCCGCGAAAATCAGCTGCCGTGTGGTGTTACTTTCTCCGAAGCCTCGGCGTTTCCGCCCTCCGCCCCGGCAAACCAATCGCTTTCCTGCAGCATCCTTTTCAGCCTGCCGCGCCCGTAATAAAGTCTGCTTTTGACCGAGCCTGCGGGAATCTGCAAGGCCTGAGCTATTTCATCTACGCTCATATCCTCATAGTAAAAAAGAATTATACAAACCCGCTGATTTTCCGGCAATTCATTTACCAGCCGCCACAGTTCGCTGTTTTTTTGTTCATTTTCCAGCTTCTCGTGAATCGACATTTGCGGATGCTCAAGCTCAAACTGTTCCTCGGCCGAATCATACTCCAGCGCGTCGCTGAATATCACATTGCTTTTGGAATAATCACGCCACTTGTTGATAACTATTCCCTTAAGCCATTTCCAGAATTCTCCCTTGTAGCGCAAGGTATGTAACCCCTCAAAGGCGGCTATGTAGCTTTCCTGCAATATGTCCTCTGCGGCGTCCTTATTGCGGCACAAGCTATAGGTCAGAGAATACATGCCCGCATAAGTATAATTATAAATGGCTTCAATGGCATCGCGGTCATTCTCCATTGCCCGATCAACGTAATTAATAAGTTCAGACGTTTTCATAGCTAAAGTTAAAACTATCCTCCGAAAAGCGAAAGTAAAATTATTCCGTGGATTTTTATGAAAGATCGCCAAAACTCATTAAGTGAAAGCCATTAAATCGTATAAATTCTCTTCGTATATCAATGTAGAAAAATTTCTCTTTTGGTTCAAACAATTTCGTAAAAAATCCTTATATATTTTTATGCAAAATGCGCACAGCGTTTTAACGGACTAATTTTTTATCAATCGCTTAAAGAAATCAATAATTCTGCTGCGAAACAGCAATACGACAGCCAACATAAGGCTGAAGAAAGAAATCACCATTCCCGCCGACAAACCGCGCGGGAAATATTTCAGCTCTACAGTGTTTTGCCCCTTGCCAAGCGATACTCCGAGCAGTCCTCCGCCCACAGCCTCAGCGTCGGTCTTTTTACCGTTTACATACACGCTCCAGCCCTTTTCGTAAGGAATGGAGGTGAAAAGCAGGCAGTCCTCCTCCGCGTTTACCTCGCAGGCGATGTGAGTATCGCTATACTCGGTAAATTCGGCGGGCAGCTTTCCCAGCCGCGCAATGCTTTCCTCCAGTGCCGCTTCATCAAGCGAGGCAACGGCGATATATCCGCTCAGCGATTCATTCGATGCAACACTCAATGCCAAATCCTGTCCCTTGTCGCAATAGCCTAAATCCATGATATAAGCGTCCTTATTGTCAAAGTGGTATTGATTTTCACCGATATTTATATCTGTCCTCGAAGCGCCGTGGCAATTGATGTATGCGTAAATATGCTTGCGGCTGTCGGCAGTATGCTTTAATGCAAGCATTCCGCCGCTCTCGGAAAATTCAACCGAACCGCCGTCAAACCTCACGCCTGCGGTAAGAGCTTCTTCCACCGCAAGACTTTCCACGCAGTAAACCGCCTTCTCCGTTCCCAGTGCCTTTTTTACAAAATCATTTTGCACATCGAAGGGATTTTGCTGCTCTATGTTCCAATCAACCAGCTCATCAGACACCGCAAACGCCCTCGGCAGTGCCAGAGTATTGCGATAAACGACATTCTCCGAGCCGCAAGCCTGTATATCAAGATAGGGCGGATCGCCGACGTCCTCGTCATAAACGACATATTTCAGATTAAGAACGGAATCCATAAGCGGAGTGAAGCTTTTATAATAGTATGCAACATTCCCGTCGCAGTTGTAGCCCATGCGCCTGAGCAAATTCATAAGCCTCCCGTTATTTGTCGAGCTGAAGTGCGAAAGGCTGCTGTAGCCCATCATTGCGCCGTCATTAAAAGTACCCTGACCGAAAAGCTCAATGCGGTAAATATCACTGTCGCTCACCTTGATTTGCGACACAGTCTTTTCGCCCTCAATGTAGTCGGAAATATAATCCTCTCTGACGCTGTAGGACGATTCATGGGAGAAATTCTTCCAAGCCAATGCGCCGTTGGTCGTCAACTCCACAAACAACACTGCGAGGGCTGCGGTCATGGCGGCGGCGGAGTGAAGCTTTTTCTCAGATCTCATAACGAAAATAACCGTATAAGCCACAGCCAGAATCAATGTTGCCACAAGCATAACCATATTTTCCGCGCCGTCGATAAAATAAATCGCCGCCGCAGCGATGATAAGCCCTATAAGTCCGAATGTGAAGGCATTTGATGAAATTCCATCAAAATGCTCCATTACATATCCGGCTATGATTAAAAGTGTAAAGCACAGTAAAAATGAAAATCTGTAAGGCAGCATATTTGGAATATGCATGCCGTGCCAAATAAAATTAAGCTTATTTACGGCAAGCGATACAAACAAAAATCCCGCCAGACAACCAAACGATATTTTTACCCGCGACGATATTGCCTTGCAGGCGAAAAACATCGGCAGCAGCGTAAGCGCAAATATTGAGCAATATACAAGCGGCATCGCATCGTCGCTTAAAACGCTAAACTCCGAGTTATACATAAACTGCGACAGTATTTTCATGGGATTCAAAGCCAGCAAGTCCGGGGCGGCCTCATCTCCAGCATTAGCAGAGTACTTGAGCGCAAAAGCCGACGGCAGCAGCACAAAAGCCGCCATTCCCGCGCTCAGCAGGGACGAGCCGGCAAATTTCAGAAAACTGACGCCTGTTTTTTTCAAATCAAATTTTTCATTTGCAATAAATGCAGACACAATGTAATAAATCAGCAGGTAAATGCAGAGCATGTAGGCAATATAATAATTTGAAATCAAGGCAACCGTCAAACAAATGATATACAGCGTCGGCTTGCCGCCTTTAATTATTCTTTCCGTTCCGAGCGCAAGCAGCGGCAGAAGCACCAGACAGTCTGTCCATACTATGACATTAACATGCAGCATCATAAATGAACTCATGGAGTAACACAGCGAGGCTATGACCACGGTAATATCATTGCGGTTAAATTTACGGCTGTAAAAATACGCAAATGAACATCCCGCCAAAGCCAGCTTTATCAATTCCTGCACGGCCATAAAATCGGGAAGTGCCTCCGACGGAAACAAAACCGACAGCAATACAAACGGACTGCACAAATAATATCCCGCAAGCGACCAATAGCCCCCACCCATTCCCAGATTTTGGGAATATAAAATGTTGCCGCCGCCCAACAGAGCACGCCTGGCAGACGCGTAAAAAGGAATGTACTGCTGAGACATATCCGAATTTGCCACAGAATATTCCCCGAACGGATAAATGCCCATAAAGGCAAATATTGACAGCAGTCCGATAAAGGATATTGCGCCCGACATTACAATATATATGTAACCGTGCTTTTGTCCGAAGGCTTCAACAGCTTCGGGCGCCAAAAAAGCTCCTCCAAAAAGCAAGCCCACTCCGCATGAAAAAATAATTCTGAAAGCAGTCGTTGCGTCGCTCCAAAAAAGAGTGAGCAAAAAAACCGAAACTGCGGTAATTAATGATACTGCTATCGGCATATATTCAGAGTATTTGTTTTTTCCGCAAGGCTTTACATTCAAAGCCGCCTTTTCAGAGGCTTTTTTATGCATTTTCCTTTGCTTTTTTTTGGAACTCATTTAAGGACACTCCTTAATATTATAAAAACGAAAATTTAAATTAAAATTTATCAAAAAAATTGAACCTGTTTATAATTAAAAAAATAGCACATTGCAACACTTTTGTCAACATCTCTGAATATGATTTGTGCAACAGATATAAGTCGGTGTGAATTGGCAGTTTTGTGCAAAGTTTTAATCTAAGATGTTGCATTTAAAGAAATCACAGGACAATTAAAGCCGTTTAACTGATATTTTGCATATACACGCTTGTGCAATTTCACAAATACGAACATTTATTAATATCAGAAAAATAATAAAAAAATACGGCAATAATTTAGGGCTTGTTTGAAATATGCTCATTTGCAGTTGACAAAATAATCCCGATGCTGTAATATATATCTTAGTAAATCTATAGGAATTATAGATTTGAAGCAAAATATATTATACGAGGAGCAACCAATTATGAGTAAAAGAACATACGGAAACGAATTCGGCTTTCAGACAAGAGCCGTACATACAGGAAACGACGTTGACAGCGAAACCGGCGCAATCAAACGTCCTATCACCATGGCCAACAGCTATGAGCTGCCTTATGACCCCAGCGACCTGAACTGGAGCAGCGCAGGGAAAAATTTATACACCCGAAACGGCGGCTCTAATCAGCAGTATCTGCAGGAAAAGCTCGCATCATTGGAGGGCGGAGAGGACTGCATCGTGCTGGCGAGCGGTGTGGCGGCATTATCGGGATTATTCTTTGCACTGCTGGAGAGCGGAGATCACGTTATTTTCTCGAGCGTCACATATATCGCTGTATACAGACTGCTCAACGAACTGCTGAAAAATAAATTTCACGTGGAAACCACGATAGTGGACACCTCCGACCTCGACGCCGTGCGCGCCGCCGTTCGTCCGAACACCAAGCTTATACACATAGAAACGCCCGGCAACCCCACCCTGACTATATCCGACATTCGCGCTATTGCAGAAATCGCGCACCAAAACGGCGCGCTTCTTTCGGTAGACAATACCTTCGCCTCGCCCTATAACCAGCGTCCGATTGAACTGGGCGCGGATTTCACGGTGGAAAGCCTCACCAAATATATCAACGGTCACGGCGATGCAATGGGCGGTGCAATTATCGGAAAAAAGGAATATCTGGATGTGATTCGCGCGCAGTCTCAGATAAATCTGGGCGGCACGATAAGCCCGTTTAACGCATGGCTTATTATGCGCGGCTCTGTGACGCTGCCCCTGCGTATGCGACAGCACAACGACAACGCGCTGAAGGTGGCGCGTTATCTGCAAACAGTAAAGGGTGTAAGCTTTGTGGCATACCCCGGACTTGAAAGCCACAAGGGACATGCTGTTGCCGCAGCTCAGATGAACAACGGCTTCGGCGGAGTGCTTTCATTCGGGCTTAAAGCAGACCATGATACGCACAATAGATTTGTCAGCCACCTCAGGGTGATTACCTCGGCGGTATCGCTGGGGCATGACGAAAGTCTTATAGTATTTTTGGGCGAAAATGACGAGCGTCAATATCTTTATCCCGAGGAATTTCACAACGGCTTCTTTCGCTTCAGCGTAGGCATAGAAGATATTGAGGACATCATAGAAGATTTAAGACAGGCTTTTGACAAGGAGGGTTTGTTATAATGGGAAGAGCGGAAATACTCAGCTTTGACAGCGTGACCGAATTAAAAAAGGCCGCCGCGGAGAAATTTACAACACCGATACACTTTCACGACGGCTGCGGAGGTCAATATTTTACGGTTGAATCTCCAAATGAAGAATTAAAGGGTTTTATTATTAACTATTTTGAAAGCAGAAATCTATTGGCAGTTTTTAACAACGACGGAAGTCAATTTTGTGTGGAGAAAAAATAAATCATAATTTAACATAGAGTACGCAACATCGGGAATCCAAGGGGATACCGCCATTCCTTGAATGGCGGTAAGGGTCCTCTTGGCGGGGTCAAGGGGCAGCGCCCCTTGTGGGGGCGTGGGGGCAAAGCCACCACAAAACCAAAGTGCA
>JAQXFQ010000212.1 GCA_029005175.1 Bacillota bacterium | reverse complement strand
CTTTGCCCCTACAACCCCACAATGGGCTTAACCGCTATTCAAGGAATAGCGGTGTCCCCTTTGACCCCGCCAAGAGGACCAGTCCCCTTGGATTCCCATTGTTATTGCGCCGATACTTTGATATTCTTTATCAAATCATTGACCATATTTTTGAAATCGGGTCTATTCTTCATATTACGCTCTACCTGCTGCACGGCATATATCGCTGTCGAGTGGTCGCGCCCGAATTCCTTGCCTATCTCCTCGTAGGAAAGGTTAGTCACCTCGCGCACAACATACATTGCAACCTGACGCGCCTGAGAAATCTGTGAGGCGCGCTTGGGCGATTTTATGTCTTCGGATGTGACCTCGAATGTCCTTGCGACTTCCTCGATAATGCGCTCAATGGTGATCGGCGTGGGCTGTATGTCGTTGATAACGTCGCGAATGGCGTTCTGCGCCATAGTGATCGACGGCGGCTCCTTCTCAAGCTGATAGGTTGCGTTGATGCGCTTGACCACTCCCTCGAGCTGACGGATGTTTGACTTCAGACGCTCGGCGATGAACTCTGCTATGTCATCGCTTATCTCCATGTTGCACTGCTTGGCCTTGCGCTTGATGATGGCAATTCGTGTTTCATACTCCGGCGGCTGAATGTCCGCCAGCAGCCCCATCTCAAAGCGTGAGCGCAGACGGTTTTCCAGCGTCTGTATCTCCTTGGGCGGACGGTCACTGGTGAGCACGATCTGCTTATGCTCCTGATGTAGTGTATTGAAGGTGTGGAAGAATTCCTCCTGTGTCTGATCCTTGCCGCCGATGAACTGCACGTCGTCAACCATGAGAACGTCTATGTAGCGGTATTTCTGGTGGAATTCGTTCTGCCTGCCCTTTCCGATGGCCTCTATAAGCTCGTTTGTGAACTGGTCGCCCTTGATGTATTTTACCTTTTTGTCGGGATATTTTTTCAATACGGCGTTCTGAATGGCAAAAAGCAAATGAGTTTTTCCCATTCCAGAGGGACCGTAGATGAAAAGAGGGTTGTAAGCTCCGCCGGGATTTTCCGCTACCGCCACACTGGCTGCATGGGCAAATCTGTTGGAAGAGCCGACTATGAAGGTGTCAAAGGTGTATTCATAATATGAATCGTCAAGTGACGAATACATTCCGCCCTGCTGATCAGATGAAACTGCCGGCTGCACGAGTGCCTGTGACGGCTCGGACTGTACTGCGGGGACAGAATATTTTTCAGGCTCGCGGGCTGCAGAGAGCCTGTTTTCATACTCGCGCACCTCGTCGCGCCAGCTTGGCTGCTCCTGCGGATTAGGCTCGCTGTTTACTTCTTCTCCGTTTACCAGTATTTTAAGCTTTACCTCAAAGCCTATTGTGTTGTAAAGCGCGGTTTCTATTTTTGTGCTGATATGCTTGTCCATCAGCACGTTTCTGTGCAGCGGAGAGGGAGCTGTCACTATCATTTCATTGCCGTTGATGAGGTCGCGCGGCTTCAGAGGGGCAATCCATACATTATACATGATTTCATTTACCTGACTTTTCAGCTTATCGCAGACGCTCTCCCAAAGTTGATTTATTTCCATGATTTATATTTTATCCTTTCTTTGCGGCAGATTACTTATGCATACCGGGCAGACCGGGAATATGCCCGGTTGAATTTTCTGAAAATGAGGAATGAAATCAGTATGCACGTCAAAAATCGCGCAGAGTACCCCCTTGTCAAACCTCACCCAAATATTATAGCATTATGATTTTAATGATACAATAGCATTTGATAGAGGAAAATTTAGAAATGTAAATTAAACTTTTGTGCAAAACTCATATACCATTGTTGATTACAATGAGTTATTAGATGAAAAAATGTACTTAATTTAAAGACTTTTTTTGTTAATTTTTACTTTTTAACTGTTGTATTTTGTGGTATTCAACCGTGTTTTGCACCACCTGTTGAAAATTAACCCGCTGTTATCGAAAAAAATTTAAAAAAATCCCGTTCTTTAAGACAAATTAGATATTGACATTCTACGCATTTATAGGATATAATACATTAGTATGTTTTTGGATTTTGCTATGTCGGCGTTATTTTTGCCGCGCGGCGCATTTCCGTAAACTTCCACTCCGGCGGGGCAGGTACGTGCAGTGCTGAGGACAGTGTTGTGTTAATGTCGTTTTTTTGCCGACCGACGGAGAACGTCTTTGATTCCTGAAAGGGGGGTAACGCACATGTTTAGAACATATCAGCCTAAAAAGCGTCAGAGAAAGGTCGCGCAGGGCTTCCGCAAGAGAATGGCTACAAAGAACGGCCGCAAGGTTCTTGCCAGACGCAGAGCAAAGGGCAGAAAGACACTCACATATTAATTAGTATAATTTAATATAGTGTCATTGAATTTTTATTCGGGTGATGTTCATTGCAGGGCCGCTTATTTCAAGTGGCCTTTGTTTTTAAGAACTATTAATGAATAATGAGCAAAGTCGGCAAATATGCCGATAAATTATAATTTATCTGTGTGACGTCCACTTGAAAATCAAAGATTTTCTCGTTAGTTTTCCACGAGCTTCGCATTGTTTCCTATTTTAAGTCTTTGCTACACTTTGGTTTTGTAGGGGCTTTGCCCCTACGACCCCACAATGGGCGCTGCCCCTTGACCCCGCCAAGAGGGCCTGCCCCCTTGGATTCCCGATGTTGCGTACTCTATGTTAAATTATAATTTATTGCGTTAATATTGCCGTGCAGAGGATGGTCATATTATGGCTAAATATGCGGTAATCAAGAAAAATTATGAGTTTCGCCGCGCTTATCACAGGGGCAGGAGCTTTGTTTCACCATATCTTGTTATATATTGTTTCAAAAAGAAATACGGCGGAGTGAAAGTAGGCATCACGTCGGGCAAAAAAATAGGCAAGGCTGTGGTCAGAAACCGCGCGCGCAGAGTTATCCGCGAGGCGTTTCGCTCCATTTATCCCGAAGTCAGCGGAAGCTGGGATATAATATTTGTAGCGCGTACGGCTACAGTGTATAAAAAAAGCACTGAGCTTGCCGTTGTGATGAGAAAACAGCTAAAGGAGGCAGGTGTTCTTAATTGAAACGTGCTTTTCTTTGGCTTATTCGTGTTTATCAGAAATATATTTCAGCCAATACGCCGCCTCAATGCAGATTTTATCCCACCTGTTCGCAATATACCTACACGGCGATAGAGCGTTTTGGCGTCATAAAGGGCACAGCTTTGGGGATTTGGCGAATTCTCAGATGCAATCCCTTTAATCCGGGCGGCTATGACCCGGTACCAGAGAAAAAACTAAAAAAAACTAAAAAACCGAAAAAATCAGCAGATGAATAATTGTGCTTCCCACTTGCGGCGGCGTTAAGTATGATATGGTGCATCCGCCGAAAAAACTACTCCTGCGCGTATGGTCATTCTGCTTTGAAATATTTTTTCATTATATTTTTATCCGAAACGGAGGAAGCAAAAAAATATGGATGCCTTTTTGAATTTTATCGGCTCAATTTTCGGATATGTTCTTATGTTTTTTAATAACATATTCGGCAATTTCGGTGTGGCTATCATCGCCTTTACAATTTTCACCCGACTGCTTATGTTTCCGCTGACTATCAAGCAGCAGAAAACCTCGGCAAATATGCAGAGAATGCAGCCGAAAATGAGGGAACTTCAGGAAAAATACGGAAAAGATAAGGTGAAGTACAACGAAGAAGTACAAAAGCTTTATGAGCGCGAGGGTGCAAGCCCCACCGCAGGCTGCCTGCCTATGCTCATTCAGTTCCCTATATTTTACGGTCTTTACCGCGCGCTGTGCATGCCGCTTACATGTACCCTCCACCTCAAAATTAACGAGGGTGTGCTCGCAAACGCAATCGAGCGTGTAAAGTCGCTCTCGGATGTCTACACCTCCACTACCAGCGCATATTATTCACAGATCAATGTAATCGAGGCCGTGCGAAATATAGTTGAGAACGGCGGCTATGCAAAATACGGCTTCAGTGCGGCTGAAGCTGCTGCTCTCCAGCCTATCGAGGAGGTCAGCCGAAATTTTAATTTTCTCGGTATCGACCTGCTTTCTGTGGCGGAATTCTGGAATCCTGCCATTATCCTTACATTCGTTGTGTTTATCGCCAGTGCGGGCGGCATGTATCTTTCCAACAAGCTCACAGGAATGGGCGCGCAGGTGGCAGGCGGCTGCAGCCCGAACATGATGGGCGTTATGATGGGTCTTATGTCTGCATGGATCTCATTCACGGTGCCGTCGGCTATGGCTCTCTACTGGTCATGCACCAGCATTATTGCTCCCTGCCAGACTGTTATAGTACAGAAATTTTACAACGCGGCTATTCTGAACGCAAAGACAGAGGCTCAGCGCGAAGCTAAGATAAGGCTGGAAGAAAGCGAAATTATACGCTCTGTAAACGCAGCAAAGGGCACAAGAAAGTTTGAACCTGTCTATACACTGCCCCCTGCAGAAATCAGCAAGCCTGCAGCGGAAAAGAAAAAATCCTCCGGCAAAAAGAAAAAGTCGGGTTCGGCTGCAAACGGCAAGAAAAATTCTTCTGCCGATTATCAGGGCAAGAAAAAGAAATAATAATTGATAATATGTATACGCATTGAAAGGAAGTTTCTGAAATGAAGGAGATTATTGTTACCGGCGCTACTATTGAAGAAGCCGTAGAAAACGGATGCGCCGAGCTTGAAGTGGACAGAGATGTTGTTGAATACGATGTGCTTGAGATGCCTCAGGCAAAGAAATTCGGTTTGTTCGGCGGAGCACCCGCAAAGGTAAGGGTTTTTGTCAAGGATTCACCCACAGAGGTAGCTATAAATTATCTGAAAGAGATACTCGAATCAATGGGCGTCAGAGATTTAGAGATTACCGAGGAGGTCACTGATGAACGCACCATTCTCAATATCAACGGAAACGATGATGATATGGGCGTGGTTATCGGCAGACGCGGCGAAACCTTGACAGCATTGCAGTATCTGGTCAGCCTTGCGGCAAATAATGTTTGCGAAGAATACTTCAAGGTTTCTCTCAATGTTAAGAATTTCAGAGAAAAACGTGAAAAGACACTTGAAATCGTGGCTTCAAAGACTGCATATAAGGCAAATAAGCTTCAGAAAAATATCGCTCTCGAACCCATGAGTCCATATGAGCGCAGCATTATACACACCGCGGTTCAAGCAATTGACGGCGTCACAAGCTGGTCTGTGGGGGAAAATGAGAAGAGACACGTTGTTATCGGTCCCGAGGGACTGGACGAGGGCAGCGACGGAATCCCCGCGAAGTACGCCAAGCTCAATACTAACAGCAGGCGCGGCGGCTATAATAAGGGCGGTCGCGGCGGTTACAACAAGGGCGGCTACAATAAGGGCGGTCGCTATAATCGCAGCTCCGGCAATCGCGGCGGCTACAACAAGGGCGGCTATCGCAAAAAATCATACCGCGACAATCAGGAGAGCGGTTACAGCCGAAGCAGCTACAACAGATATGATTCTGAAAACACCGCGCCGTCCAAGCCTAAGTCTGATTACAACAGCGGCTATCTCTACGGCAGAATTGATGTAAAGAAAGACGATAACAGCGGTTCGGATGAATAATTAATTCAAAAATTGATATAGAGAAAATCCCGTCGGAGATGATTCGGCGGGATTTTTTTGCTGTGTTTCACGTGAAACAATAGCTGCATGTTTGACAGTGTTTTTCAACAGTGTTTCACGTGAAACATTGGAAGCATTATCCGAAATTCATATAATTTCATGCTAAAAAGTGATAATATTTTTTGAAATTCGTTGCATTTGGCGGCGGATATGATATAATAGAAATTAAGATATAAATTCATGCGGAAAGGAAGAATATTTGCTATGAGTGATACCATTGCCGCGATTGCTACACCTCAGGCGGCGGGCGGAATAGGCATTGTCCGCATTTCGGGCGATAATGCCGCCGAAATTGCCGACAGAGTGTTCAGAAATCCCGGCGGAAAGCTGCTGGCAGATTCTGATGGATACAGGGCGTATTACGGTCATGTCGTGCAAAATGAAGAGGTTATTGATGAGGCAATTGCGCTGGTTTTTACTGCGCCGCGAAGCTACACGGGCGAAAATGTGGTGGAATTGTCCTGCCACGGCGGACTGTACATAGTCAAGCGTGTGCTGCGTGCCGTGCTTGAAAACGGAGCCAGAATGGCAGAGGCGGGGGAGTTCACACGGCGCGCCTTTGAAAACGGCAAGATTTCACTTACTCAGGCCGAGGCTGTCATGGATATTATAGGTGCGCAGGGCGAACAGGCTGCGCGCGCTGCAATGTCGGCGAGAGAAGGCAAAATTGCGAGAAAAATAGATGAATTGAAGACTGAAATCACCGGCTACGCGGCGCATTTGGCGGCATGGGCTGATTATCCCGAGGAGGATCTGATACCTGTCGATACGGCGGAATTGTCCGAAAATCTAGCCGATTGCATAAGCCGCGTCAAAAAGATGATTGCTGACGGCGATGCGGGCAGAGTGATGCGTGAGGGCGTTGATACCGTGATAGTGGGCAAGCCCAACGTCGGCAAATCCACACTTATGAACTGTCTGGCAGGCTGCGAAAGAAGCATTGTAACTCACATAGCGGGCACTACGCGAGATATTGTGGAGGAAAAAGTGGTTTTGGGCGATGTAATTCTTCGACTTGCGGATACAGCAGGCATTCATTCGACCGATGACCCCGTTGAGAGCATAGGTGTGGAGCGCGCAAAGAGCAGAATGGACAATGCGGGATTGGTTATAGCGGTATTTGATAACTCTATGCCGCTCGATGAGGATGACAAAAGGCTGATTGACAGCTTGAAAAATCGCCCATGTGTGGCTGTAATCAATAAAAATGATATGGAAAATCGGCTTGAGGTAGATTATGTTATGCAAAATCTCGGGCACGCGGTGTATATATCTGCTAAGGACGAGAACGGCATAGACGCACTTTCGGCGGAAATCGCCAAGCTGCTGGGGGTTGCGGGGCTGAATCCTGCGGACGGAATATTGTCGGGAGAGCGACAGTTGAATTGCTCCCGAACCTGCCTGAAAATGCTGGAGGAGGCTAAGGACGCGCTGGATATAGGCATGACCCTGGACGCAGTGAATGTGTCGCTGGACAGCGCGGTGGCGGCATTACTGGAATTGACAGGTGAGAGGGCGACCGACGTTGTGACCGACGCTGTATTCCACAATTTCTGCGTCGGCAAATGATGAGCAAGGAGATTTATTTCAATGGAATTTTATGTTGACAGCTATGACGTCGCTGTTATCGGCGCGGGACATGCCGGAATAGAGGCAAGTCTTGCGGCGGCTCGGCTGGGCTGCAAAACAGTAGTATTTACGATAAATATGGACGCGGTGGGAAATCTGCCCTGCAATCCTTCGATAGGAGGCACTGCCAAGGGGCATTTGGTTCGCGAAATAGACGCTCTCGGCGGTGAAATGGGGCGCGCGGCGGACGATACATTTATTCAAAGTAGAATGTTGAATAGGGGAAAGGGACCTGCCGTGCACAGTCTTAGGGCGCAGATCGACCGCCGAATGTATTCCACCAGAGTGAAGCACACGCTTGAATTGCAGGAAAATCTCGATTTGAAGCAGGCGGAAATCACTGAAATCAGGCGCATTGACGGCGAATACAGGTGGGAAGCCGTCACCAAAATGGGAGCGGTATATAAATGCAAGAGTGTTATTATCGCCACAGGAACATATCTGGCGGGCAGGATTTATGTAGGTGATGTCAGCTATGAGGGCGGTCCCGACGGCATGTTCGCCGCAACCTCACTGGGAAAATGTCTGCGCGAGCTGGGATTGCCTTGCCGCAGATTCAAGACAGGTACTCCTGCGAGAATTCACAGGGAATCTATAGATTTCAGCAACCTCGAAGTACAGCAGGGCGATGATTACATAACACCTTTTTCATACGATACCATGGAAAATCCAAATTTTCCGCTTGAAAATAAGGTCGTATGTCACGTTACGTGGACGAATGACCGCACCAAGCAGATTATTTTGGATAATATTCACCGCTCACCTCTTTACAGTGGTAAGATTGACGGCATTGGTCCAAGGTATTGTCCCAGTATTGAGGACAAAATCGTGCGTTTTTCCGAAAAGGAAAGGCATCAGCTATTTATAGAACCCTGCGGACTGAACACTGAGGAGATGTATTTGCAGGGTGCGTCATCTTCGCTTCCCGAGGACGTACAAATCGCACTCTACAAGACGATTCCCGGTCTGGAAAATGTTCAGATAATGCGCACCGCCTATGCAATCGAATACGATTGCGTTGACCCGCTTGCCCTCAGACCTACGCTGGAATTCAAGGATTATCCGGGATTGTACGGCGCGGGGCAGTTCAACGGCAGTTCCGGATACGAAGAAGCCGCCGCACAGGGCATTGTGGCCGGCATAAATGCTGCGTTGCAGATAAACGGCAAGCCGCCGATGATTTTGGAGCGTTCCAGCAGTTATATCGGTACACTGGTGGACGATTTGGTGACAAAGGGCGTGGCAGATCCTTATCGAATGATGACCTCCCGCTCTGAGTATCGCTTGATTTTGCGCCAGGATAACGCAGATGAGCGATTAATGCCGATAGGTCATGAGATAGGCTTGATTTCAGATGAAAAATACAATAAATTTCTTCACCGCTGCGAGCTGAAAAAGCAGGAGCTTAAACGTGTGCGTGAGGCTGTAATTTCGCCCACTGAAGAGGTAAACGCGCTGCTTGTTTCACGTGAAACAACGCCTATCAGCACGGGAATACGCCTTATTGAACTGATAAAACGCCCGCAACTCGGATATGAAGCACTTGCGCCGATAGATAAAACCCGTCCCGAGCTGCCTAGATATATATTCGAGCAGGTTGAGGTCGAAATAAAATATGACGGTTATATCAAGCGTCAGCAGGCAATGATAGACGAGTGCCACAGGCTGGAGAAGAAAAAGCTGCCGCCTGATATAGATTATTCCGAAATTACAGGATTAAGACTTGAGGCAATCGAAAAGCTGAATAAAATAAAGCCCGAGAGTGTCGGACAGGCTTCCAGAATATCGGGTGTAAGTCCTGCGGATATATCCGTACTGCTGATTTGGCTTGCAAAATCAGCGTCTGCGGAAAAAACTCAATAAGGGCGGTGATATTTTGATAGATTTTGAGCTTATGAAGGAAAAAGCTGCGGCATTTGGTGTTGAGTTGAGCAAAAATCAGTTGAAAATGCTCGATATTTATGCCGATATGCTGGTTGACTGGAATACACGCATGAATCTGACTGGAATAACCGACAGCGAGGGCATTATGACGCGGCACTTTGAGGACTCGCTCACTATGCTCAGCGCGGTTGAAATTCCCGAGGGTGCGCGAGTGATTGACATAGGAACAGGCGCGGGATTTCCGGGAATGGTGCTGAAAATTGCCCGACCCGACATTGATTTGACCCTGCTGGACAGCCTTAACAAGAGAATTGTGTTTCTTGAAGCAGTCGCACAGTCGGTTGGAATTAAGGTGAATACCCTGCATCTGCGTGCGGAGGATGGCGGTAAAAACGCCTTGCATCGCGAAAAATACGACATCGCATGTGCAAGGGCGGTTGCAAATTTACGGGAATTGGCTGAGTACTGCCTGCCGTATGTCAAGGTTGGAGGAAAATTTGTTTCAATGAAAGGTCCTGATGTGCAGGAAGAGGTTGTTTCAGCCAAGCCGGGAATAGGCACATTGGGAGGCAGGCTTAGTGAGGTCAAAACCTTGAAAATCTCAGACGGAAGCGGACGAAGTGTTATTGTAATAGATAAGGTTAAGAATACGCCGCCGCAGTTCCCAAGAAATTCAGGAAAAATCTCTAAAAAGCCGTTGTGAGTCAATTTAAAATGTTTAATATCGGTGGAAAACAGTCGATGTTTCACGTGAAACATCGGTGAAAAACTAAATAATAATCAAAATCGGTGCAAAACCGATTTATATACAAGAAATTTAATCAGGATGGTGCTAATATGGGAAAAATAATTGCTGTCACCAATCAAAAAGGCGGCGTCGGCAAGACTACCACTGCGGTAAATCTTGCGTCCGCACTTGGTGCAATGAATAAAAAGACACTGCTGGTTGACATTGACCCGCAGGGAAACGCAACATCAGGCCTTGGAATAAGCAAGCTTGACAACACAAAATCGTCGTACGAGCTTATGCTTGGGCAGGTGACTGCGCAGGAGGCGGCTATTGCCACAGAATTCAAGAATGTCAGCGTAGTGCCGTCGGATATTAAAATGGCGGGCGTTGACCTGGAAATATCCGAATTTGAGAGCCGCGAGTCTATACTCAAAAAGGGACTTGCGGGAGTGCGCGATGAATATGATTTTATTATTATCGACTGTCCGCCGTCGCTGAATCTCATTACAATTAATGCGCTTAACGCTGCCGACAGCATACTCGTGCCGATTCAGTGCGAATATTATGCGCTGGAGGGCTTGGCACAGCTCACAAGCACAGTTTCTCGCATCAAGCGTACATACAACAGCCATCTGGAAATTGAAGGTGTGCTGTTTACAATGTATGACGGAAGGCTGAATCTTACTCAGGAAGTAGCGGAGCAGGTGAAAAAATTCTTCCCGAAACAGGTTTTCAAGACTGTAATACCGCGCACAGTCAGGCTTTCCGAGGCTCCCAGCTTCGGTCAGCCTATAAATTATTTTGATAAGCGTTCCAAGGGCGCAGAGGCTTATGACAAGCTCGCAAAGGAAATAATCAAGAAAAATAAATAAAATGATTGGAGGCAATAATTATGGCTAGCAGAAAAAGCGGTCTGGGCAAGGGTTTGGATTCGCTGTTTATGGACAACGCCACCGAGGAAAAGGAAAGCACTTCTACGCTGAGAATATCTGAAATCGAACCCAACCGCGACCAGCCGCGAAAGGAATTTGACGCTGCCGCATTGGCGGAATTGGCGGATTCTATCGCTGCTGTGGGTGTAATTCAGCCGTTGATAGTGCGCCCGATAGTGGGGGGCGGCTATCAGATAGTCGCCGGTGAACGTCGCTGGAGAGCTGCCCAAAGCGCAGGTCTGACCGAGGTTCCGGTAATTATCCGCGATTTGAGCGACAAAGAGGTTGACGAAATTGCGCTGATAGAAAATTTGCAGCGTGAGGATCTGAATCCCGTCGAGGAAGCAGAGGGATACCGTCACCTGATGAGCGAATACGGTATGACGCAGGAGCAGGTTGCCGAGCGTGTGGGTAAATCACGCCCCAGCGTAGCCAATTCAGTGAGATTGCTGGAGCTTCCCGATTCGGTGCTGGGCATGCTGACTGCCGGAGATCTGACGGTGGGGCATGTTCGACCGCTGCTCGGACTGCACGATGACGACGCAATGGTGCGCGTGGCGTGTATGGCAGTCAAAAAAAGACTGACCGTGCGCGACGTTGAGAAGCAGGTTAAGAAAGAAAAGGGCGAAACGGCACCTAAAAAGGATAAAATAGCGCGTGATAACTATTTTGACGAGGTAGAAATCGCGCTTGCAATGGCTATGGGTCGTAAGGTCAAGGTAAATGGTGTCTCGGGTAAGGGTACTTTGGAAATAGACTTCTTTTCTAATGAGGATCTGACAGAACTGGCGAATTGTCTTGGTAAGATAAAGCTGGATAAAGAAAATCAGTCGGAATCTGAAAATTAATGATAAAAATTCGGCTGTCTTGTTAAAAAATAGCAAGGCAGCCGCGATATTTTAATGAGGAAATGTAGAAAAATAAATTATAATTTAGCGGAGAGTACGCAACGTCGGGAATCCAAGGGGGCAGGCCCTCTTGGCGGGTCCAGGGCAGCGCCTTGGTAGGGGCGTGGGGGCAACGCCACCACAAAGCTAAAGTGCAAGAAAAACTTGCAATAGGAAAAGCAGCCCATGCGAAGCCCATAAAAAACTAACGAGAAAATCGAAGATTTGCGAGTGGACGTCACGCAGATAAATTATAATTTAGTGCAAAACTTTATATCACTTTATTACTTATAAAATTTTCAACCGGTTGAAAAGTAAAGGATGTGACGGCATGAAGGTTATCAACAATATTTTTAGAAGTGGAAAATTCATTATAGCAGCGATATTATTAACCGTTTTAACAGCAAGTTGTGGAAAAAGCAGCGAGGTCAACAAAACAGATGTTAAAAATTCAATGGGCGAAACTGAAATATTTGCAGAAGCTTTTTTTACAGAATATAATCTTCCATATCAGCAGCTAAAAGTTACTGATGTTGAAAATACCGCCGACGAATATCTTTTTTATATACCCAACGGGCAGGTATATCGCACGCTGAATGATTGCTCTGTGGTTATAGTGAAACGCAGCGAGATTCGGGAAACGGAAGAACAGAGCGCTAAGAATTACAGCGGAGAGCTTTATAATATATTTGAAGATAATGATATTGATGTGTTGAAATACAGCGCATGCGGCGATTTTGCCATAATGTGCAGTCTGAGCAGTATTCCAAACTGGGATGAAAACGAAGTTATATCCGGGTTTATGGAGTTTGCAAAGGAATATAAATTATAAATTTAGTATCAATTTGATACTTATCTCATCTAAATTTAACTTGACATGGATATGTATATCAATTATAATAATCTACAGCAACACTGCTGAGTGGCATGGAGTTGCTGTAAATTTCAGTAATTTTACCTGTTGTGAAGGGAGAAAAATCAGATGAACAGCGATTCTGACAGTAAACCGCCTAATGATTATTTTTGCATCAAAAACAGCTTCGGAGGTGACGCTCTGTGAGTTTGTTTGTGGCAGTAGCGGCTATCGTGGCGATGACGCTTATCGGAGCTTTTTTTCACTTGGGTGAAGCAGCGGTTTTGTCGGCTAATTTCAGCCGCGCTAAGGAGCTTGAGGAGGACGAAAATAAAAGCGCGATAAATCTGGTGGATTTGCGCACAGAGCACAAGGTCGGCTTCAACGCAGTGGTTCGTTCTGCATCCACATTATCAGCGTTCGGAGCGGCTGCAATTTCTATTCAATATGTGTTCCCGTGGGTTCAGCGTTGGTTTTGCCGCGCGGAATTCCTTTCTTACAAGCTCGGCTCATGGCTGGCAATGATTTTGCTGCTGCTGGCGGTGTCCGGATTTTACATTATTAACGGTCAGATCATACCGCGTAAAATCGGAATGCATAGGTGTGAAACGATAGCTTACAAAATTTCAGGATTTATGAAATTTTGCTTGAAATTGTCGACGCCGTATTTGTTCTTTATCATGGGCATAAGCAACCTGATGGTAAAATTGTTTGGCGTGCCTGCTCATGCTGATGAAAAGCTTGCCACCGAGGACGAAATTATGATGATGGTGGACGCCAGCGGAGAAAAAGGCGTTATCGAGGAGTCAGAGGCCGACATGATCGCTAATATTTTTGAATTTGGCGACACCACGGCCAGCGAGGCAATGACCCATCGAACCGACGTTGACGCGCTGGAATACACTTCCGATGTTATGACTGCGGTGGATTTTGCTTTGAAAAACGGCTTTTCGCGCATACCTGTGTACAAGGACGATTTGGATAACATTCAGGGTGTGCTTTATGTCAAGGATTTGCTTCGATTTGTGGGCAATGCCGAAAAATGCAGCACTCCGATATATCAAATAATGCGTCCGGCATGCTATATTCCCGAAACTAAGAAGCTGAGCGAGCTTTTCGGCGAGATGACTGAAACTAAGATTCAGATGGCTGTGGTAGTGGATGAGTACGGAGGCACCTCCGGAATTATCACCATGGAGGATCTGATTGAATCCATTCTGGGCAACATTCAGGACGAATTTGACAATGAGGACGAGGAAATCAGCCGAGTCAGCGAGAATACATTCACAATTGACGGAACTACCTCAATTTACGAGGTGTCAGATTTGCTTGATATAGAGATTCCCGAGGGCGATTATGATACTCTCGCGGGGTATATCGTCAGCACTCTTGGGCGGATTCCGACCGATGATGAGCACCCGACGATTACTTTTGAGGGATATGATTTTACTGTGGAACAGGTCACTGACAGGCGTGTTTCACGTGTGCATGTGGTCAAAAATGAAAATGACAGCCACAAGGATGATGAAAAGTCAGACAAAGATAAATCCAAAGATAAGGATAAAGAGCGCGCGTCTGAAGAATCGTCGGAGCAAAAATAACTATGATTAATGATACTAATTTTTTTGACAAAGTGTATAGCGCTGTCTGTAAAATTCCCAAGGGAAAGGTCGCGACATATGGCTTGATTGCTGCGTTGAGCGGTAATCCCCGCGCGGCACGAGTGGTGGGCACAGCACTTCACCGCAACCCAAGCCCGGGTGTAATTCCCTGCCATAGGGTAGTCAACAGATTCGGCGGTCTTGCCCCGGAATTTGCATTCGGCGGCAAGGAAGCGCAGCGTCATTTGCTTGAGCATGAGGGAGTTGAGGTGAGAGATGATTTTACGGTCGATCTTTCAATTTACCTCTGGAATGGCTATGACAATTAGTTTTATGATGTATATTTTATTACAATTTGGAATTTTAGATATTAAAATACGGCAATAAATCAAGCAGAATGCCGCATTTTATATACCAAAGGGTCAGTCGCAACCTCCTGACCCTGCTCAAAATTTGAGCAAATAATCAAAATACGGAGTGATTTTTAAAAATGAAAACCAACAGTAAACTCAGATTGATGGCTGAGGCCGGCATGATTGCCGCCCTTTACACAGTAGCCACACTGGTACTCGCGCCGTTGTCATTCGGCAATATCCAGTTTCGCGCGTCGGAAGCGCTTACGCTTCTGCCCGTATTCACGGCGTCCGCCGTGCCGGGATTGACGATAGGCTGCATTATATCAAACGCTGTGGGCGTTGCGATGGGCTCAAATATAGCCGGCTGGCTGGATGTAATTTTCGGCAGCTTTGCCACGCTGCTCGCTGCGATTTTAACACGCATGCTGCGTAATATTCAGGTCAAGGGTATCCCGCTGCTCGCCATACTGCCGCCTGTGCTGCTCAATGCGCTCATAGTAGGCGGAGAGCTTGCTGTTGTGTATAAATTGCCGTTCTGGCTTTGCGCTCTCGAAGTGGGGGCGGGGGAACTGGCGGTTTGTATAGTTCTCGGAATCCCGCTGGTGCTCGCGCTCAGAAAGACTAAGCTTTTTGACGATGGTAAGGCGAAGATTGAGCGTTAAATCATAATTTACCAGAGAGTACGCAACGTCGGGAATCCAAGGGGCCCCCGCCATTCCTTGAATGGCGGGGGCCCTCTTGGCGGGGTCGAGGGGCAGCGCCCATCGTGGGGGCGTGGGGGCAAAGCCACCACAAAACTAAAGTGCAAGAAAAACTTGCAATAGGAAACAATGCGAAGCTCGTGGAAAACTAACGAGAAAATCTTTGATTTTCGAGTGGACGTCACGCAGATAAATTATGATTTATAGATGATTTATAAATATATACAAACCCTCCGATACACCGCAATAGGTTGCCTGTAGTATATCGGAGGGTTTGTATTATATTTATCAAATATTACATTTTGGAATAATTATTCATCGAATATGTCAAAATCTATGCGGCGAACAGTTTGACCGTCTATTGTAAGATATGCGGTGTATTCATCCTGAACCGCAGGTGAAGTAAAGTCGAGAAGAATAGTATTTTGAGTGAATGAATCAGAATTGTTTAGATTTGTGTAAATATCATTATATTTTGTCTCAGAAACAAGCTGACCTTTGCTGTTTTTGATGTAAAGAGCCATGTTTACCTTTTGCTCAGAAGCTGCCTTACCGACTATTATCATAGAAATTTTGTAGCTTTCGCTTGCTTTCAAGGAGGTTAATTTTTTTACAAAAGCAGTGTTTTGCGTGTTTTTGGAACATATTACAGCTCGTATAATGCTGAATTTTTTATACGAAATGGATTTAAATTGAGTTTGAAAAGTCGATTTGCCGATTTTGCCAAATCGACTTTTGGGCATTACAGCCACAGTGTAATTCATTTCGGGCATCAATCCGTTTATAGTGCATTTTGCGTCGCCGCCTGCGGAAATCTCAATCTTATCCGATGTGAGGTGACGTTTACCTTGTATGTCCACGACGTATGCAATAGCGGTGAACCCATCGTTCGGTCCGCTGTATTGCCATGAAATGCTCACCGAATCAGAAGTACATTCATCAATATTGATTGAGGTTATCTCGCAGTATTGTTCAGTGACGCATAGCACCGAAAGCGCGTCATACGGCTTACCGTCCTTTACGGGAATTACCTCCACGGTATATTCTGTATTTGGCTCCAGTCCGTCTATTGACGCAAAGGGAATGCTTGAGTTAAGCTCACCTGTTTGCCCTTTATCGCCTGTATATTTTATTATATATTCGTCTGCGTTGCGTGTGCAGTCCCACGAAATAAGCAGAGAATCGTTGGTTGCGCCTATCTGGTTCAGATTGAACACGGCAGGAGCAGATTTTGAGCCGGAAATAGATATAAGTGTTACAATAAAGAATATCATACATGCGGCTAAAATCGTACCTGCCGATATTATCCAGATTGCGGAGGCGGTAAGCTTGAATTTTTTTTGATTTTTGGAGTTTATTGATAGATTACCCATGATAAATATTCCAATCTGTTATAAATTTAGAAATAATTACTCAATTGAGGAGGTATCATCAGAGGTGTTTGATTCAACAGCTTCACCCTCAATCACCAGTGAGGGATCGGATATTGATTGCTCAGTATTAAGAAAATATTTGCATTTGGTATCGTCATTCCATGCAACGAAAGGATTTTCCGCGTCTTTATCCACGATGAAAGCCATCCATCTGGTTCCGCTTTCGCCCTCCATGAGGAGCTGGGTATTGTCCTTATAATCAATAAGATTCAGTGATTGGTAAGGATATCCATTATCATTAAGTGCGGTTGCGGAGAAAGAGGTCAGCGTGACGTATGCAGGTGACTCCTGCTCGGTGATATTTATGTTGAATTTAACCAAAAACAGCTCCTGCATGCTGTTAAGCTCGGGTACCTTGGAACCACTCAACAGCTTATCTGCGGCCTCTCCGCGATAAGTTTCCTCCAGCGTCACCTCATATTTAGTTTTAACGTAGCCGTGAGAGAAGCTGAAGAGTTTTTCTTCAAACTCAACGGGAGTGTTTTTATGAGCGGGGTTTGAGTAGTCATACTTGTTAAAGCTGTAGTCATCAAAATCGGATGAATAGGTATAATCGCTGTCCGGCAGGTCGTAGATATATTCGGATGATGTATTCATAAAGACAGCGGATAAGAAAATGATATATGCCATTATCGGACTTAACGCCGCCACTATGATCGCTATGACCATCGAGGCGATTTCCGCTCCTGATTTCCTTCTCGGCTGAGCGTATGTATATGGATTTGGCTGCTGATATGCGTACGCATACGGGTGTGACGCCGCAGAGCCGCACGCAGGACAGTTGATGAAATTCATGTTTGATTCATAACCGCAATGAGGACATTTCATAATTAAAATCACGTTCCTTTTCGATAAATTTGTATGCCGCCGGCTTTGTGATAAAAGCTACGGCGTTTAAAATAATAACTATAAATTATAAGCTTAAGTTATGCATTAAATATACACTACTTCGAGAAAAAATGCAATACCATTTGACTTAATTATGTGAGCATTACAGCAATTTCCATGATATTTTAAATATAAGTTTCCCACAAAATACCTGACTAATGCAATTTTTTATGTATATTTTCGGAATATTTTATATTATTTCATAATAATTGCGATAAAATGAAGTATAATTAAATTACAGCATGTTGAGCCGCCGAAGACTTACCCGGCGCATTGATTTTTACGGATTGCTGTAGTATAATGATTGTATCAGTGTATCCTTAAGCCGACAGCTCGATATATTTAAGCCATATGCATAGTTAATTTTCGATTGCTGTAAAAATCAGAAAAGAAGGAATCTGAAAATATGGTATGTAAAAATTGCGGCAGGCGAACCTATAAGGGAGAGAAATTTTGCCCCAAATGCGGCTCGCCGATGCCTGAAAGACCATCTCCGGAGGAGGAAATTAACGTGAATTCAAGATTTAACAGATTTGACGTACGCAATCAGACACATCCCGACGCTGCAAATTCCGCCGCGGTCAATGAGCGTCCGCCCTATGCTCCCGCACCCGCAGAGCAGCCGAACAACGCTCCCATACAGCCGCCGCAGCCCGCGCAGGAGGTGCCGCCGTCTGTATTTGTGCCCGAAATAGAATACAAACCCGTGCCCGCGTCCACAGTTGATCCGTCCGCCGACGGGTCGTTACATAGTTCTGATTCTTCGGCTGATGCAAATGGGTTCTACGGCTCATATGGAGCCATATGCAACAGCAGCATTCCGCAGAGCAAGCCTGACACAAACAGCTCAGGGCTTAGCTCCGAGCCGGATTTTACTCCGGTGTATTCCACCTCAGCAAATAACGGATTAAGCTCCGAGCCGAATTTCACCCCCGTATTTTCCACCGATTCAGCTATGCCCTCCGACATGCCGAGGGATGAGGACGAGCCGTTTAATCCCTTGCTGATAGATGACGATGACGACGATCTGGTGCTTCCGGTCATTAACGATTATCCTGAGAATGACCCGAATCAAAAGAAGAAAAGTCTTGGCTATGAGGCTACCACAAAAATAGAAAATGCCCACAGCTCCTTAAGCAAAGAAAAGCCGCTTTACGAAGCTATTCCCGAGAGCTTTAAGGAAATGGTCGCTCCGCCCAAGGTGATAAAGCCGGAGGCGATAGCCTCGGGCACTGTGACGAGCAAGAACGATTTGCCCAAGCTGAAAGAAGGACAGATGTATGTTGCGCTCACAAATAAGCAGCTCAGGAGGCTGAGAGGTCGCAGCTTCAGGGGATTGGGAATAATCTGCACACTTTGTCTTGTAATCATCTCGGCTTTCTGCATATGGAATTATGCCAATTCCTTCGCCGACCCGATTGTCGGTCGTTGGAAGGGCGATGTGGAATCGCAGGATGTTCCGATAGAATCGCTCAGGCAGATGGGTGATGTATTCAGCTCCACATGGGAATTCAGCGACAGCGGCACATTATATGTAAATTTGGTGATTAACGACACGCCCGTAAGTCTGAGCGGCAGTTATAATGAAAAAAGTGACGAAAAGGGCGAGCAGTATTTATTGATAACGCTGAAAAATCCGATGGACAATATGGACTATAGCTTTAATATGTATTACACTATAACCGGCAAGGTGCTCGAGCTTAACGACATGGAAGGATTGGGAATGTCGATAGATTTGGTGAGGGAATAAACTGCCCTTAAGGAAACCTAAAAATAACTAAACGTATAATTTTGAGCTGTTATTACCATGTGAAGATTTATCAGCAATTTTTTGAGATTGTTGTAAAGGGATTGATAAAAAATGTATTGTTCAAAATGCGGATGTCCAATATCAAAAAGTGATAAATTTTGCGCAAGCTGCGGTGCGCCGATTTCCGATTCCATCAAAGCGGCAGCGAGGCAAAAAAATATTGCGGTAAAACCGCAGTCCGCTCAGAAAGCGATGAAGCCCACTGAAGCAGTGAAACCCGCTAAAGCTATAAAGCCCACTGAAGCAGTGAAACCCACTGAAGCTATGAAGCCCGCTGAAGCTATAAAGCCCGCTGAAAGCCAATGCGGCGGCAAAGCCGTAAAGGCTGTCAGGCATATTTATTATGACAAAGACGGCAATCAGGTGAAAAATCCAAATGTAGAAACTAAAAGCGAAGCGGCTATGCAGGGAATTATGGTGGCATGCATTGCCGTTGCGGTGATTATTGTCACCATTGCCGGCTCGATGTTTATATCGGGCAACCTGTCGGACAGCAATTATTCGGATAGGGCATTTTCGCCGTCAAATACCGAAGTGACGTCGGGTGAGAACGCCGAGAATACGCTGCCGTCTGATAATGCCGCAAATTCCGAGTCGTCAGATACTGCGAGTACCGCAGATGTATCGTCCGATACGGTTTCATCAATACCCGACGAGCTTTTGGCTGTCAATATGAAGCCGAGATTATTGGGAGAGTGGGAGACAAACCTGCCGTATAAGTCCATGTCGATGCCCGCGACCTTTAAATTTGACGAGAATGGCGATTGTACCTGTACCATCAGGGCGCTGTTTATTTCGCAGAAATTCAAGGGCACATATGAGATAGAAGACGGCGGTAAGTGTTTAATCACGCTGAGCGGAATTGAGGAATACATGAACGGAAATAACACCATGTCGGGCGACGCAAGATTTGTTTCGGACGATGAGCTGGAATTTACTTCAAATGGTACAGTGTGGAATTTAAAGAGGAAATAAATCATAATTTACAGTAGC
>JAQXFQ010000211.1 GCA_029005175.1 Bacillota bacterium | reverse complement strand
TTTGCTACACTTTGTTTTTGTAGGGGCTTTGCCCCTACGACCCCACGATGGGCGCTGCCCCTCGACCCCGCCAAGAGGACCAGTCCCCTTGGATTCCCGGCGTTGCGTACTCTATGGTAAATTATCATTTACTTGTATATTTTGCTTTCACATCATATAAATTTCTTGTCGGGGGCGATTTTTTGAAAAAATTTAAATTGGGTATGGATGTCGGAATTGACCTCGGCTCCAACTCTGTTAAAATTTATACTCCGGGCAAAAGGATTGCTTTCAATGAGCCGACAATGGTGGCGGTTGACCGTGATACCGATGAAATTCTGGCCTTTGGCTCAGACGCCAGGCATATGCTCGGGCGTACTCCCGAGCGTGTCGCGGTGGTAAGTCCGGTGGAATACGGCAGAATACATAATTTCAGACTGGCGGAAACCATGCTGACTGCATATGTGCGCGAAGTCTGCGGCAACAGAATATTCATGCCCCGTGTTGTGGTGTGTGTGCCGTCGGGAGTTTCCGAGGTGGAAAAGCGCGAGGTTGTAGAGTCGCTGAGAGCCGCCGGAGCGCGCAAGGTGTGTCTGATAGAGACGATAGTTGCGGCGGCACTGGGGGCGGGATTGGATATATCCGAGCCGCGCGGTCACATGGTGTGCGACATCGGTGCGGGCACTACCGACATCGGAGTAATTTCGGTCAACGGCACTGCCGTGTCGCATTGGATAAAATACGCCGGAAATTCCTTTAATGAGGCCTTGACTGAATACATTCGCAAAAAGCACAATCTGGTGATAGGACCCAAGACGGCTGAACTGCTCAAAAGGGAGCTTGGCTGCGTTATCCCACGCGAGAATATACTCTCTGCCACGGCTAAGGGACGTCACGCCGAGACGGGTATGCCGGCTATGGTCACGGTTACATCGGAAGAAATGCTTGACGCATTTGAAGAGCCGTCGGTGAGAATATGCCGCGCTGTTCAGCATGCGCTGGAGGAAACGCCTCCGGCATTGGCGGGAGATCTGATTTCGGGCGGCGGAATCACTCTGACGGGCGGCGGCGCGAATCTCTACGGCATGGACAGGCTGCTTTCCGAGCGCACTAAGCTGAATGTCACTGTGGCGCGCGAGGCTTCGCTGTGTGTGGCATTGGGTACGGGAAAGGCAATTAAGTTCATGGATACCCGTGATAAATTTGAAAAGGACACCTCTCCGCTGGATGTGTACGGATATTGATTGACAAATGCAAAGAAAAACCGATGCGGCTTTTGATTTAGAGAACCGCATCGGATTTTTTGTCAAATCGAAAAAAATATTGAAAAAATGCTTGACAAATTAAATTCAAATTGATATAATAGTCAAGCAATCTCAAGTACGCGGAATTAGCTCATCTGGTAGAGCGCCACCTTGCCAAGGTGGAGGTAGCGAGTTCGAGCCTCGTATTCCGCTCCACTTAAAGCGCCGCAGTAATAATTGCGGCGCTTTTTATATTGCTTATAAAAATTTGCATTATTGAATTATTTTCAATTATGATTAAGGAGAACCTGTGTATTTATCATGTTTAAACCAATTGAAACAGAAAGACTGATTATAAGAAAATTCAGAAGCGATGATTTTATGGGACTTTATGCCTATCTGTCGGATGAAAATGTTGTGAAGTATGAGCCGTATGAGCCATATACCGTGGCGCAGGCACAGCGTGAAGCGGAGTTCCGTGCAAATTCAGATGAGTTTTTCGCGGTCACGCTCAAAAGCGGCAGGCTTATAGGAAATTTATATCTCGGCAAGCGTGAATTTTGCAGCATGGAGCTTGGCTTTGTATTTGCCGCAGAGGGACAGGGTAAGGGATACGCTGCTGAGTCTTCTTCCGCGCTTTTGGATTATGCATTTGACGAACTGGGAGTACACCGCGTTACGGCGGAGTGCAATCCTATGAATGTGCGCTCGTGGCGGCTTATGGAGCGTCTGGGAATGCGCCGGGAGGGTGAATTCAAGCAGAATATCTATTTCAGAAAGGATTCTGACGGAAACCCGATATGGCAGGATACATATCAATATGCCATACTGGCTGACGAGTGGCGCGATAAGTGCAGAAAGATTTATAAATAGGAAAAATATAATTTAAATAGCCATGAAAGATTATCAGTAAGTTTCATGCTTACAGTTAAATAGAAGTTATTTGCTGAAAAAATTAAGAGGAGGATAACTATAGCTATGATGATTGACGGAAATGATTTTAGAGATGAAATGCAGATAATGCTGTCCGATTTTCATCGCATTTCATATGAATATGATGCGTTTAGCAAATCATTCTTTAGATTTTTGAATAAGCATTTGCAAACACATGCGTTGGGTGAAGTTATAATCCCCGGATTAAACAATGAAATTATAGATGCTGGGGTTGCACTTAATAATAATATGAAAAATTATTTGGAAATTATTGAAAAACTTATTTCTGAATCTCAAATTGCCGTGGAACATTATAATGATGATATTGCGAAGTTTCTGCAATAATTAAGGCGAAGAACGGGAGTTGTGATTGGTTATGAATATCGCGTATGATTTAGATTTAGCTGTTGTAGGCGGCGGTGCGTCGGGATTGGCGGCGGCTGTTGCGGCGGGTCGTGCACTGCCGCACGATGCTGAAATTGCCGTTTTTGACGCACAGCCTAGATGCGGCAAGAAACTGCTCGCCACAGGCAACGGACGCTGTAATCTCACCAACAGAACCGCCGCACCCTCCTCATACAATTCTGATGATTCCCACGCGGTAAATCAGATATTCAGCGGCGTGAATGTCGATGATACGCTGGCGTTTTTTGACTCGCTGGGACTGGTCTGCCGTGAGGAGGACGAGGGCAGGATTTACCCGTCATGCGGACAGGCTTCCGCCGTGCTGGATTTGCTGCGGCTGGAGCTTGCGCGGCTGAATATAGCCGAGGTTTGCGGCTGCCGGGTTGAAAAAATCAAGCGCGACGGCGCATACTATATTTTGAATTCCCCAGTCGGCATTATCCGAGCAAGGTGTGTGATAATGGCGTGCGGCGGCATGGCGGCGCCTAATCTCGGCGGCGTAGACTGGGGGTATAATTTGATGAAGTCGGTGGGACATTCATCGACCAAGCTGTCCCCGTCGCTTTCGCCGATTCCCGTAAACTCGCCCCATCTCAGCTCGCTCAAGGGAATACGCGCGCTGGCTAAAGCATCCATTTGCGACGAACGAGGCGAGATTTATTCCGACATCGGCGAGGTGCAGTTCGGCGATAAAGCGTTGTCGGGCATAGTGATGTTTCAGCTTTCGTCAGCGGCGGCCAATGTCCGTTCGGGCGAGTTGACCGTCAATCTCGATATGCTGCCCGAGCGCAGTGACGATGAAATTATCGCCCTGCTCACCAAACGCCGCACGATTCTGCCGCACCTGACGCTGGAAAATTATCTGACGGGCGTATTCAACAAGCGCGTGGGAATGTGCATACTCAAGCAATCGGGCATGACGCCTCTCTCGCGCTCGGTGTCTGAGCTGACCGACAGCGACATACGCCGCATTGCAGGTACAATCAAGTGCTGGCGATTCCCCGTAAGCGGTCGTGCCGCGTGGAGCAATGCGCAGGTGACCTGCGGCGGTGTGCGTCTGTCGGAATTTGACGGTATGACGATGCAGTCGCGGCTGAACAAAGGGCTTTTTGCGGCGGGCGAAATGCTCAACGCCGACGGAAAATGCGGCGGTTTTAACCTGCAATGGGCTTGGAGCACGGGAATTCTGGCGGGCAGAAGCGCGGCTGAATTTCTGTCAAAGAAAAAATAACTGAGGAATTGGCTGGCATATGATACAAATTACAGATATTAAGGTCGCACTTGACGACATGAATTATGAATATTTGAAATCGGCGGCGGCTAAGCTGATGAAGGTCGCTCCTGCCGAGATTCGCTCTATTCGGTTGACCAAGAAATCCGTGGACGCGCGAAAAAAGGACAACGTGCATTTTGTCTGCTCGGTGGAGTGCGCACTCAAGAGCGATAAGACCGAGAAGCTGGTGCTTTCGCGCGGCAAAAATAAAAATATATCAGGTGCGGCGCAGTATTCATATTATATAAGAAGCGCACCGAAGCTTCCTTTGCACCCTGTGATAGTTGGCAGCGGACCGGCCGGCTTGTTTGCCGGGCTGATATTGGCACTCGGCGGGCAGAACCCCATAATTCTGGAGCGCGGCGGGGATGTGCATACACGCAGAAAGGCTGTTGACAACTATTTCTCGGGCGGCGAGTTGGATACATCAAGCAATGTTCAGTTCGGCGAAGGCGGCGCGGGCACGTTCTCGGACGGAAAGCTCACCACGGGTACAAGGGATCACCGCATCCGATATGTGCTGGAACAGTTCGTGAAAGCGGGAGCGCACGAGGAAATTCTGTATTCTGCCAAGCCCCATATCGGCACCGACGTGCTGTTTAACATTCTGTTGAATCTCCGTGCACAAATCACGTCGCTGGGCGGCGAATACAGATTTTTGACCAAGCTCACCGACATAAATATCTGCGGCGGCAGGGTGAATTCAGTTATCACTGAATGCGGCGGAAAAATCGAGGAGATACCCACCAATCATGTTATATTGGCGACGGGACACTCGGCGCGCGACACATTTGAAATGCTGTACGGCAAGGGCATCGCCATGATACAGAAGCCCTTTGCGGTGGGTGCGAGAATAGAGCACCCGCAGGAGGTTATCAACAAGTCGCAGTTCAGACAGTTTTATAAGCATGCGGCACTCGGCGCGGCTGATTATAAGCTGGCTGTGCATCTGCCCGACGGCAGAGGAGTTTATACCTTCTGCATGTGCCCGGGCGGATATGTAGTTGCCGCCGCGAGCGAGGAAAATTCGGTTGTAACCAACGGAATGAGCTGCTTTGCGCGTGACGGCGCCAATGCCAACAGCGCGCTGCTGGTGGGGGTGAATACCTCGGATTTCGGCAGTGAGCACCCGCTCGCCGGTGTGGAATTTCAGCGGAAAATCGAGCGCGCGGCATTTGAATACACCCACAGCAGCAAGGCTCCCGCACAGCTTGTGGGGGATTTCCTGCGCGGCGTCAAATCCACAGGCTTCGGCGGAGTGGTGCCGACCTATCGCCCTGCGGTTGCGATGGGGGAGATAGGCTGCTGCCTGCCGGAATTTGTCACGGAATCTATGAAACAGGGCATTTTGCTTATGGACAAAAAGCTGCACGGCTTCGCTCAGGACGATGCAGTGATTACTGCTCCCGAAACGCGCAGCAGTTCGCCTGTCAGAATTTTGCGCGATGAAAATCTGCAGTCTCCCTCGGCGGCGGGATTGTACCCGTGCGGTGAGGGCGCAGGCTTTGCCGGCGGAATTATGTCGGCGGCTGTGGACGGAATCAAGTGCGCCGAGATGATTTTGCAGGATTTCACAGAACTTACAGATAAATAATTATATTTCATATTATAAATGATAATTTATCTGCGTGACGTCCACTCGAAAATCAAAGATTTTCTTGTTGGTTATTTAGGGGCTTCGCATTTTTCCTATTGCTGGTTGTTCTTGCACTTTGGTTTTGTAGGGGCTTTGCCCCTACGACCCCACAATGGGCGCTGCCCCTTGACCCCGCCAAGAGGACCAGTCCCCTTGGATTCCCATTGTTGCGTACTCTCTGTTAAATTATGATTTACTGTAAAATTTAACATATTCCCTCATTTATAAAATTAAGGAAAAGCATATGAAAAAAAATAAAAACAACGAAATCAATTCCGTTTCGTTTGACGAGGCGGAGAATGCCTACTTTGACGGCATGGACGACACCGATTATGAAAATAGAATAGTTGACCCCGAATACAGTCCCGAGGACGGCGAAACCGACAATCCCCTCCGCCCCCAGACGCTGGCTTCATACATCGGTCAGGACAACGTAAAGCAGAACCTTTCCATTTACATCAGCGCGGCACTCGCACGTCACGAGAGCCTTGACCACTGTCTGCTCTACGGTCCTCCGGGTCTCGGCAAAACTACGCTCGCCGGCATTATCGCGCACGAAATGGGCGTTGGTCTGCGAATCACTTCGGGACCCGCAATCGAGCGCCCGGGTGATTTGGCAGCACTGCTAAGCTCGCTGAATCCCGGTGATGTGCTGTTCATCGACGAAATTCACCGCCTGTCGCGCACAGTCGAGGAAATACTCTACCCCGCGATGGAGGACTTCGCCATTGACATCATGACAGGCAAGGGGCAGGGAGCTATGAGCTATCACCTGCCTCTGCCGAAATTCACCCTTGTCGGAGCAACTACCCGTGCGGGGCAGCTTTCCGCCCCTCTGCGCGACAGATTCGGCGTGGTGCTGCGTCTGGAATTGTACACCACCGAACAGCTTGCCGACATCGTGGAGCGTTCGGCGGGAATACTCGGCATAGCAATCGACCGTGACGGCGCGCTGGAACTGGCGTCACGCTCTCGCGGCACTCCACGAATCGCAAACCGCCTGCTCAAGCGTGTGCGTGACTTCGCGCAGGTCATGGGCAACGGCGTTATCACCTGCGACATCGCACGGCTTGCCCTCGACAGGCAGGAGATTGACGAGCTGGGACTGGACAAAATCGACCGACTTCTGCTCTCGGGCATAATTAAATTCTACAACGGCGGTCCCGTCGGCTTGGAGACAATCGCCGCTGCAATCGGCGAAGAGGCGGTTACTATAGAGGACGTTTACGAGCCGTATCTTATGCAGATTGGCTTCCTTGCACGCACTCCGCGCGGTCGCTGCGTAACAACTGCCGCATATCACCACCTCGGCTTGAAGCCGCCGAATCAGTCCGATTCGGGACAGCAGCAGTCGCTGTTTGATTGAAAAATTAATATAAATTTCAAGATAATACTGTACAAATGCCGCTGTTGTGTTGTATAATTACAGGGCATTTACAATTAAAGGAATGATTGCTTAAATGAAAATTACAAACGACAGAACGGCTTTTTACGGAATAGTCGGAGAAACTATTGATATATACCAGGTGGAGCATGCCGCCGCCGCCGCCTTCAATCAACTCGGAGGTCGTGCCAGCCTGCACGGTATTCGTCAAAAGGTAATCGTCGGCCGCGATGCAAACCCATCAGCCGACATGATGGAAGCTGCCGTTTGCGCCGCACTCTGCGCGGCGGGTGCGGATGTGCTTACAATCGGTACTGTGCCCTCTGCGGCGGTGTCTTATCTCACATCCTGCTGTGACGCGCTCATGGGTATAATGATTACAGGCAGTTCGCAGGATTACGAATTCAGCGGACTGAAATTTTATCAGAGCAACGGCAGACAGGTCACGGGTGAACTTCTTCATTCAATCCACGCCTCGATTGACGGACATACCTCATTGAGCAGCAAGCAGGCGGGCAAGATAAAAAAAGCCGCCCCCGATGTGACTGATATTTACATCGAGGCCATACTCAACGCTGTGGATCATGTGATGTTTGAAAATCTCAGCGTTGCGATTGACTGCACGAACAGCGCATCGGCAGGCTTTGCCGCTAAGATATTCTCTCAGATGGGCGCAGATGTCAAGGAGGTTTCACACGTCGAGCCGACAAGCGGCGAAGTGGTTTCATCATATACCAATCCTTCGGCGCTTATCGAATTCGTGCGAGATAATCAGTGTGACATAGGCTTTGCATTCAGCGCCGACGGCGAGGTGTGCTTTGCGGTAGATAATGAGGGCAAATGCTATGACACCGAGAAGCTCGCCGCAGTTTGCAGCCAGGTGCTCAGAACTCCTGCCGCTCCCGATTCGCCGGCGTCAATGGTGCTGGTGAGCGAAAGCTGCCACGCGGCTCTCGCTCCGTATATCAATTCAATAGGAGCAGACTGCCGCATAATTTCGGGCGATTTCAGTCATTTGCTGGAAGAAACCGAGGGTCGCAGGATTCTGCTCACCGCCGACAGAAATGCAGGCGTGCTTTTCCCTGCGCATTTCCGTGTGCCCGACGGTATTCTCACTGCCGCCGTACTTCTCAATTGCCTGAGTAAATCCGGAATGGCACTCAAGGAGCTTTCGCTGAGCATGCCGAAATTCGCGCGCGCAACTTCACTTGTCACAATCCCCGCAAGTGCTGATTTGCCTGATCTCGGATATACAAATCTTCCCGAGCAGATCCGAAAGCTGCGCACACAGCTTTCGGGCGATGGAAAAATCGTGCTTACCCGTGTAGATCGCAACAAGGTCAATATAATAGTAGAGGGTGTCAATCAGACTCAGGTCGCCTCGGTTGCCGAGCAGACTGAGCGATTGGTGCGCAAAAATCTTAAAGAGACAAATGGACCTGTCAAAGAGCCGCTTGGAGTTTCAATACCGCCGGTTAAGCCGACGCCCAAGCCTGCACCTAAACAGGAAGCTGAAGAGGAAAAGAAATCGGTATGAGATATTCACAAGACTGGAAGGATTACGAGTTAATTGACACCTCCTCGGGCGAAAGGCTCGAACGGTGGGGCGACATAATATTGATACGCCCCGACCCGCAGATTATATGGAATACGCCAAAGAAAAACCCCATGTGGCGCAAGGCTCATGCGCGCTATCACCGTTCATCTTCGGGCGGCGGTCAGTGGGAGGTTATGAAGAAAATCCCCGATGTTTGGCAGGTGCATTACAAGTCGCTCACGTTTAACATTAAACCAATGGGCTTTAAGCACACGGGACTTTTTCCAGAGCAGGCGGTCAACTGGGACGATATGGCGGCGATGATTCGCGAAGCCGACCGCCCGATTAAGGTGCTTAATCTGTTTGCATACACGGGCGGCGCAACGCTGGCTTGTCTTTCGGCGGGCGCAAATGTATGCCATGTGGATGCTTCCAAGGGCATGACTCAGTGGGCGAGAGAAAACGCAGCCTCGTCAGATTTGGACAAGCTGCCTCAGCGCTGGATTGTGGACGACTGCATTAAATTCGTCCAGCGGGAGATCCGCCGCGGCAACCGATACGACGCTGTAATCATGGATCCGCCCAGCTACGGCAGAGGTCCCGGCGGCGAGGTTTGGAAGCTGGAAGAACAGGTGTATTCGCTGGTGGAGCTTTGCTCAAATGTGCTTTCGGATAACCCGCTTTTTTTCAACATAAACAGCTACACCACAGGTTTAAGTCCGTCGGTTATGAATTACCTCAACGGCGCGATATTGCAGCCGAAATTCGGCGGCGTGATAAGCGCGGACGAAATAGGCTTGCCTGTTACCGAAACGGGTTTGATACTGCCATGCGGTGCAACAGCTACATGGCGAAGCAAATAGACTATATTTAATTATGAATTGCGTTAGAATAGGAATGTATTATGGAAAACACGAACATTACCTCAAACACATCAGAAAAATCCTTAGAAATAGAAATATCCGCGCAGAATGTTTATTTTCAGTATGAAAGCACCGACGGCACACCTCCCAAAGAGGTGCTGCACGGCGTTTCCATCGACATCCGCAAGGGCGAATTTGTGGCGCTGCTTGGTCACAACGGCTCGGGAAAATCCACCATGGCAAAGCATATGAATGCGATACTGCTGCCGAGCGGCGGCAAGGTGCTTGTGGGCGGAATGGACACATCGGACGATAACCTGCTCATGGACATCCGCCGCGCAGTCGGCATGGTGTTTCAGAACCCCGATAATCAGCTTGTTGCAACGATAGTCGAGGAGGATGTGGCATTCGGTCCCGAAAATCTGGGAGTGCCGTCTAAGGAGATACGCGAGCGCGTAGACGAGGCTTTGAAGGCTGTCGGCATGTACGAATACCGCCGCCACGCGCCCCACAAGCTTTCGGGCGGTCAGAAGCAGCGCGTCGCCATTGCGGGAATTATTGCGATGCGCCCGCAGTGCATAGTATTTGACGAGCCGACCGCAATGCTTGACCCGCGCGGCAGACAGGAAGTCATGACTACCATAGACAAGCTGAAAAACGAGCTGGGAATCACGGTTGTGCTCATTACTCATTACATGGACGAAGCCGCGCGCGCTGACAGGGTTATAATTATGGACGACGGCAAAATTCTCACTGAGGGCACGCCCGGCGAGGTGTTCTCTCAGATAGATATGTTGCGTGCACATCATCTCGATGTGCCGCAGTCTACCGAGCTGGCGCAGTATCTGCGCAGTAAGGGCTACGACATTCCTGCGGATGTGCTCACCCCTGAGGAATGTGCAAGGGCGATATTTGCGGCGAAGAATCACTGATAAATGATAATTTATAATAGAGTACGCAACGCCGGGAATCCAAGGGGACTGGTCCTCTTGGCGGGGTCGAGGGGCAGCGCCCATCGTGGGGTCGTAGGGGCAAAGC
>JAQXFQ010000210.1 GCA_029005175.1 Bacillota bacterium | reverse complement strand
TCTTGAAATCGGCGCAGTCCGAGGGACATATCAATATGATACCGTCAGAGCCGACACCGAAATGGCGGTCACTCAGCTTTATGGAAACCGACTCGGGGTCAAAGTCAATACCGTCCATACAGTTGATGTAAAGATAGTCGTTACCGATACCGTGCATTTTTGTAAAATTCATTTGAATTCACCCTTTCTACAAATTCTCACGCAATTTTTTATATGTTTTTTCGATTTTAAAACGGATTTTTCAAAAAAAAAGGAATAGCAGATGAACTGCTATCCCTTTATTGGAATAACTTTAAGAAAACTATTGTGTTTGTTGTGTCAAATTTAAATTTTGCTGAATCAAAAAAAACACAGTTCATTATCACAATACTCCGTTCAAAATTTTTTGTGCTACGCTTACCAGCGTATCTCCCGAATCCATGCTTTTTTTCTGCATGAATCTGTGCGCGTCAGGCTCGGTCATATTATTTCGATCCATAAGCAGTGCCTTGGCCTTAAATATAAGAGTCTTTTCTTCTTCCGTACGCTCCGCCGGCTTCAAATCCTTGCGACCGAAGTTATTCAGCCTGGTCCATTTATGCTCTATAAGCATCCCGAGAGTTTCAATCAAATCATTCCGATTGATAGGCACATTCAGACAAAGCATGCCCTTGCCTCGGAATATTGAGAACTGCCTGGCCGTGAGCAAAACAACCATTTCAAAATTATCCGGTTTGATTTTGTAAAGCTCGGAGGCAGTCATATCGCTCAATGCATATGAGCACAAAATAACTCCGCCCTCTTCATAATATCTGGACGCTATATGAATCGCGGAGGCTCCTTTGGAAGCAGTACCCAAGACTTCTATACCGGCATAAGTCAGAACCGACCTTAGCTTTTCGCACATTACATTATCTTTGCAGGCAATAATTACTCCACTCATGTTCTGCACCACCAAAAAGCTATTATTATAATCTATCATTAAATATTTTAATTGCAGCCGGGTTAAAAGTCAACAGATTTTTATCAAAAAAATCAATAATATGCCATCCATAAAAAATCGTATCACGCCGGACAAACTAATTGTATAATATGTATAAACAGAGCGTTAAATCCATGAAAAACAAAACATCACAGCAAACTCAGCAATATCGCCGCAAACGCCGCGATTCCCACGACTGCGCCCAGCAGCATTGCGAGCCTTCTTTTGAGCATCGCCATATGCCCGTCGTCAAGCACGCGGGCTATCACTACCGTCAGATTGTCCCCGCTGCCCTTGCGCAGTGCCTTTTCGATGATAGCGTCGGCTATATCGCTCACCGGACGGCTGGAGCTGAGACTGGCATATATGGAATGGTCGGGCAGCACATCTGATATACCGTCGGAGCATATAAGCAGCATATCGCCGCTGCGCACGGTCGTAAAAGCTTCGTTCTGCTTCAATATCCGAGGGTTTTCCATGCCCAGATACTGCGACAGCTGATTGCGGCGGTAGGAGCGGCTTGCCTGATATTCCGAAATAGCTCCCACGTCCACAAGCTCCTGCGCCACGGTATGAGGCTTGCTCAGCCGCTCTATGCCGTATCTGTGTTTATGATAAATTTCACTGTCGCCCACATTGCAGGCATACACGAATTTCGACGTAACCACCAGCATTGAAATAGTCGAGCCCATTTTTTTGCCGCTGCTTTCACTGCGCTCCAAAACACGGCTGTTTGCGTCACGTATCAATTTTTTTGCCAGACGCGAGGTTTCCTCGGGTGAATCCGCATCGTCAAACCGCGCGGCATATTCCGATACGGTCGACACTCCTATCAGTGCCGCAATATCGCCGTCAGCCTGTCCGCCCATGCCGTCGCACACAGCCAGCACATGCGCCGCCATGCTGTCCACCGCGTCAAACCTCTCGGCGAGTATATCTTCATGATCTATGTAACAGTTGTTTACAAAAAAATTATCCTGGTTGCTTGACCGCTTCTGACCTATATCAGTCACGGCCGCAATTTCAAGCGTAACAGGTATACGGTTCATACGAATGTTCCCCTCCGTCCTTCAGGACAAGCAAATCCCCATTGATCCCATCCATACAGTTGTATAGTCACATAAAATATAACACCGTCACCGCAGATTTGTCAAGTTTTTGTCCGCAAAATCATAATTTATCATAGAGTACGCAACATCGGGAATCCACGGGGACTGGTCCTCTTGGCGGGGTCACGGGGCAGCGCCCATTGTGGGGTCGTAGGGGCAAAGCCCCTAC
>JAQXFQ010000209.1 GCA_029005175.1 Bacillota bacterium | reverse complement strand
ATGTCGTTGGTGTAGTGGCTCATAATATCGCCGTGATTGTGGGTGTCGAAATATTTTATGGGCAGAGACTGCATTCTGTCGAACATTTTTTCACGCGTTTTTTTGAGCGTGCCCTGAGTAATGATAGCCATAAGCTGATTGTATGCAAAGGCTGAAACTATTGAAAAAACGTAGAGCACCGCCAAAATCCCGACAAAGGAGAGAATCCTGCCGCTGACGTCGCTCCAGCTTGCAGTTTGCCAGCTTTCTTCGATAATGGCGATAATGTTTTGCATGAAAATCGACGGAATGGAGCTTATCACCGCGCTGAACACTATGCAGAATAATGTAATGGGCAGCATTTTGGGGTAGAATTCCAGCATCATCTTAAATAAGCGTGGGATAGTACCTTTTTTTACCGATTGTTTTTTTTGTTTCATTCAGCATCACCCGCCTTGTTCTGAGATGTGTAAATCTCGCGATAAATTTCATTGTTTTTGAGAAGCTGAGAATGTGTGCCTACTGCGTTTATCGTGCCGTTTTCCATTACGATAATTCTGTCGGCCTCCTCGACTGAGGATATTCTCTGTGCGATTATAATTTTGGTGGTGTCGGGGATATACTCCTTCATCGCCTTGCGGAGATAGGCGTCGGTTTTGGTATCCACGGCACTTGTGGAGTCGTCGAGAATGAGGATTTTCGGCTTTTTCAGCAGTGCACGCGCAATACATAGACGCTGCTTCTGACCGCCGGATACATTTGAGCCGCCCTGCTCGATATAGGTATCATAGCCCTTGGGGAAAGTCGAAATGAATTCGTCCGCCTGTGCCAGCTTGCAGGCTTCAATGATTTCCTCATCGGTGGCATTTTTATTGCCCCAGCGGAGATTTTCCTTGATGGTGCCTGAAAAGAGCAGGTTCTTTTGCAGCACTACTGCGACCTGATTGCGCAGGGTTTCAATGTCATACTCGCGCACGTCGTGACCGCCGACTCTGACCGAGCCTTCTGTGGCGTCATACAGGCGGGAAATCAACTGAATCAGTGTTGATTTTGAGGAGCCTGTGCCGCCGATAATGCCTATAGTCTCTCCGGATTTTATCTTTAGATTTATATCCGAAAGAGCCATTCGCTTGGCGGAAGCTGCGTATTTGAAGCTTACGTTGTCGAATTCGACAGAGCCGTCTTTCACTTCGTAAAGTGGATTTTTCGGGTTGGACAGAGTGCTTTTTTCGCTCAGCACCTCAACTATACGCTTGCCGGATTCGTATGCCATGGTGATCATGACAAATATCATGGAGAGCATCATAAGGCTGCTCAGAATCATGAAGCTGTAGGTGAGCAGCGCGGAGAACTGCCCCACATCCAAATCAAGACCGCGTGAGGTTATGATTGTGTAAGAACCGAAGGAAAGCACAAATATCATAACGACATAAAGGCAGAACTGCATGAGTGGATTGTTGATGGCGAGAATACGTTCGGCGCGTGTGAAGTCGCTGCACACATCCTCGGTGGCGGCATCAAATTTTTTATTTTCATAGTCCTCACGGACAAAGGATTTGACCACTCGCATGCCCTTTATGTTTTCCTGAATGGAACTGTTGAGAGCGTCATATTTCTTAAAAACTCTGCGGAATAGAGGCATTGTCTTGGCAATGACCCATCCCAGTCCGCCGCCAAGAATAGGGACGACGACAAGGAAAATCCATGCCATTTTGCCGCCCATGACGAATGCCATGGTAAAAGCGAATATCATCATAAGGGGAGCGCGGATAGCTATGCGGATTATCATCATGTAAGCCATCTGCACGTTGGTGATGTCTGTGGTAAGACGTGTAACCAGCGACGCCGAGGAGAATTTGTCTATGTTGTCAAACGAATAATCCTGCACCGCGTAGAACATGTCTTTGCGCAGATTCTTTGCAAATCCGCAGGAGGCTGTGGCGCAGGTAAGACCCGCCCATGTTCCGAACAAAAGCGAAAGCATTGCCATCAGAGTGAGCACAAGACCGTATTTTACGATTACACTCAGACTGCAGCCGGCTTTGATTTGATTGACCAGCTCGGCGATGATAAACGGGATGATACATTCAAGCACAACCTCCATAGTGACCAGTATCGGGGTCATAATGGAGGTTTTTTTGTACTCCCTTATGCTTTTTGCAAGCACTTTGAGCATTTAAACACATCCTTTTATAAATAATATAAATATAGAACGAGCAGCATTTTATCACATCCAACCGGATTTACGTGACAAAACACTACTCGTTGCATTCTTTAAACTAAATAATCAATGCTGCTGAACGCAACACGATAAAACTATATATATAATAGTATATAGTTTTATTTGCAGAAAGTCAAGCGGGACACAAAACACACACATTTATCGGCGCTATGCTTATAAGTTTCCAACGTGAATCAACAAAATTTGTTGTAATCGCCCTCGGAAATTTTTGTTTTCAGTCCCAGCACTGTCGGCCATTGTCCTGTTGCCTGAATTATAAAGCCCATCAGCATACCCATGTGGCTGTGCAGGTGTCTGAACTGCGCCATGATTAGAGTAAAGCGCGTATATTCACAGCAATTGGGACATTTGAGTAGCTGTCCGTCAGTGAGACTGCCGAGGTAAACCTTTAGCTTGGACTTTATGCCGCTGAAGTAATCGTTGATTTGATTGCGGGTAAGCCTGCCTTCCGATACGGCGTCGAGATTGTTTAAATTTTCGGTGTGGAATGACGGCTCGGAATAATTCGGGTCGTTTGGGTTGGTATACCATAAATCCAGTGA
>JAQXFQ010000208.1 GCA_029005175.1 Bacillota bacterium | reverse complement strand
ATTAAAGTATTATCGCATACCGTTTTGTAAAATTCACACAAGGCGAAAATAAATCATAATTTACAGTAGCACTAAAGTAGGACACCTACAATGGGAATCCAAGGGGGCAGGCCCTCTTGGCGGGGTCAAGGGGCAGCGCCCCTTGTGGGGGCGTGGGGGCAAAGCCACCACAAAGCCCAAGTGCAAGAAAAACTTGCAATCGGAAAAGCAGCCTATGCGAAGCCCCTAAAAAACTAACGAGAAAATCGAAGATTTGCGAGTGGACGTCAATCAGATAAATTATCATTTATTGTTCCGTTTTACACATCTGCTCATTTATAAAAAAGAGCCGCAGCATATCGTTTTGAATTTCAACGGTATGCTGCGGACTTTATTTTAAATAGTTAAATATCAGTAAGAGCTTGTTTCAGAACTTATGTCAGAGCTTGTGTCTGCGCCGTGGTTTTCGCTTTTATAGGTGTAGAAATTGCCGCCTGCCATAAATGTGACATCATAGTTGTTTGATTCTTCAAAATCAGTAGAAACCTCAAATGCAACATATACGATATTTTTCTTACCGGCTTCAATTACGCCGTTCTGCGTGAGATCTTTATTGTTTGACTTTTCAAGAATAGTACCGGAAACATAATATGAATCGCCGGAGGAAATATTGGCAGAATTATCTATGAGACCATGGATAGAAGAACTGCTCAAAATTACATCTTCAGTGAGGTTTTCAAGCGAGAACTTGAAGATAAGGAACGTCTTTTTGTATTCCCTTACTTCATAATAAGAGTAGCTGCCCCGTGTGTTGCTGGGAGTGAGCTTAGTTGAGAATTTAACCTCCTCAAGTGTGATATTTGCGTAATTTTCAATTGTGAATGTTTCTTGCAGCTTAATTTCGGAAGTATCACAGAGTGTACCCATTGATTTTTTATAGGTAAACTTGTAAAGGGGATTGCTGCTGTTTGATGCCGCACCGTCGCTCTCAACCGCACCGTCATTATATGAAATGAGATAATTGTAATTTGACAAAGGCAAGATGTTCGAATCAGAAGCTACAAAATAGTGAACGCGTACTGTTTCGCCGGCGGGAACATTTGCCTTTGAGAAAGTTGACACAGATGCCCAGCCGCCGTTTTCGCCTACAAACGTGCCGTCCAGAGTCAAGGATTTGTCCTCATCTTCAGACTCATCGCCATAGCTTGGCAGAGATATGCCTTTATCGTACTTAACCTCAATATTCATAGATTCCTGACAATTGAAATCGTAAGAGGATGAATTGGTTATATCGAAAATAAGATCGATATAAGACGAACCGTAAGGATACGGCTCATAGCCGTGACCGCTTCCTGCTGTATCCAAAATCAGTGGGGTTTCGCCGGCCTTAACCAGCTTGAAGCTGATGCCATCTGTAAGGCTGTAGTCGGTATTAAGCCGGATTTCTGTTACACTGGTTTCTTCATCATCTGATGAAATATTGTCACCTTTGCCCTTAATTTTGATTGTGCAGGATGACAGAAGCAGTGTGAGTGCAAGAACAATGGAAATAAACGCGTTCTTTTTCATGTTTAAGTGTTTCTCCCTCTCTTTGAAAAAAAATATTTATATTTTGTAAATATAAGCTGTAATTATTATAATAACTTTGGTAGCTCTTGTCAATTATTAATATTCACAAAAATATAAAAAAATAAACAAAAATTGTTAAAATATTTACATAAAAATAACTTGCTATAATAAGAAAATAAATACTTTTTATTAACTTTTCAGGTAGTCAATAAAAATAGAGGTGCATTTAGGCATGTAGGACGACGGATTGTACACAAGTTCAATGCCGGATTCTATTTTTGATTCGGGTATATGCTTATGTACCATATTTTCTCCGTGAATAAGCTCAATGGCAGATTCGGGGACAATGCCTATGCCGAGGCCGCATTCCGCAAAGCGTATCGTAGTGCGCGCGTCGTCATTAATCAGCCGACAGTGAATATTGAGGTTGTTTTCTTCAAACAATGCTTTTATGATGTGTTCCCAGCGGCGGTAAATAATCATATTTTTACCTGAAAGCTCCCGCAGAGTAACCTCGTCGAGGTCATTGTCAAACAAATCCGATTGTCCTATTGCCACCAGACGCTCGGTTTCCAATACAAAGCTCGTAACATTTTCGGCCGAATAAGGTGAGCGGACAAGCGCACAGTGTATTGTGTTTGAGCTGAGCTTTTTCAGCAGCTCGTATGTATTTCCCTCGACTATTTCAAACACCATATTGGGGTATTTTTTCGAGAATTCAATCACGTAGTGAATTGCCGAGGAGCACACAACGGATGAAACCATGCCGATGCGTATAGTGCCCTTGCTGTGGTCGGCGGAATACTGAACCTCTTCCTTGGCAATGCGGCTTATTTCGAGCAGTGTGTTAGCATAATTGTACAAGGTGCGTCCGGCGTCTGTAAGCTGTACCTGTCGGGAGCCGCGTTCAATAAGCACGCAGCCCAGTTCGCTTTCCAATGCCTTAAGCTGTGTGCTTAGCGGAGGCTGAGACATAAAAAGCTTCTTTGCCGCGGATGTGATATTGCCCTCATTGACAACGGTTACAAAATAATTTAGCTGTTTTAAATCCACTGAGATCAATCCTTTCCGATTTAAAAACTATATTTTTTTCATATGGATGATATACAAAAACAATATTATAAATATGGATATTTTAATGATATACTGAACTGGTAAATTTTTCAACATTAATTTTTTCGCGCGCAGAAAGTCGAGGTTGATTAATATGATGAAATTGCTGAAATATTTGGGTGCGTATAAGAAAGAGAGCGTTCTTGGACCTCTTTTTAAGCTGCTTGAGGCTTCCTTTGAATTGTTCGTTCCGCTGGTAGTGGCGGAAATCATAGATAAGGGTATAGGCGGCGGAAATCACGGCTATGTTGTAAAAATGTGTCTGGTTCTGGTTGCAATGGGAGTTATAGGATTAATTTGCTCTGTGACAGCGCAGTATTTTGCCGCAAAAGCCGCCGTGG
>JAQXFQ010000207.1 GCA_029005175.1 Bacillota bacterium | reverse complement strand
TGGGAATCCAAGGGGACTGGTCCTCTTGGCGGGGTCAAGGGGCAGCGCCCATTGTAGGGGCGTGGGGGCAAAGCCACCACAAAACCAAAGTGCAAGAAAAACCAGCAATAGGAAACAATGCGAAGCTCGCGGAAAACTAACAAGAAAATCTTTGATTTTCGAGTGGACGTTACGCAGATAAATTATCATTTACCGTACAATTTTACATAGCTGCTCATTTATAGTGCTTACTTTAATTGTGTCCGATTTATATTAAAAAAATCTGTACTTGATGTAATGTAATTTTTGTTGTATAATTACTAATAATTGTTAATGTAAATCTATTGAATAATTTAAAAGAAAGGTTTTTGGCTATTATGGATAAGTTTTGGAAACAATTTAAAAGCGGAACAGATATTCGCGGCGTTGCTGTCGACGGAGTTGAGGGCGAGCCTCTTAACCTCACCGATGACACCGTGGCTTCAATGGCGGCGGCTTTTTTGGTGTGGCTTTCACAAAAGACAGGCAAGGATGTGTCGGAGCTTAAGGTTGCTGTCGGTCATGACAGCCGTATCTCGGCCGAGAGAATTCGCAGTGCAGTAGTCAATGCTATGGTCAACTGCGGCGCGAACGTGCTTAACTGCGGACTGTCCTCCACTCCCGCAATGTTTATGATAACTCTGGACAAGAAGTGCGACGGTTCTGTTCAGATTACCGCCAGCCATCATCCCTATCACCGCAACGGCTTGAAGTTCTTCACTCCCGCAGGCGGCTTGGACGGATGCGACATTGAGGCTATTCTGAACTTCTGCGACGAGGGCAGGCTTCCTGAAACCTGCGACGGCGGCAGAGTTGAAAATATTGATTACATGAACGAGTATGCGGCGCACCTGCGCGATATTATCTGTCGCGAGGTAAAGAGTGAAAACTACGAAAAGCCTCTCGAGGGTTTCCATATCGTCGTGGACGCCGGCAACGGCGCGGGCGGATTCTATGCCTATGATGTGCTTGAGCCGCTGGGTGCGGATATTTCGGGAAGCGTTTATCTCGACCCGAACGGTATGTTCCCAAATCATATACCAAACCCCGAGAACAAGCAGGCTATGCAGTCAATCTGCAATGCTACGCTCTCATCTAAGGCTGACTTGGGAGTTATATTCGACACCGATGTTGACCGCGGCGGCGCGGTGGATAATTTCGGCGCGGAGATAAACCGCAACCGCCTGGTTGCGCTGGCTTCGGCTATCGCGCTGGAGAATTGCCCCGGGGGGACTATCGTCACCGATTCCACGACCTCCGCAGGCTTGAAAAAATTCATTGAGGAAACTTTGGGTGGTGTGCATTACCGCTACCGCAGGGGCTACAGAAATGTTATCAACCGCGCTGTTGAGTTGAATGAGCAGGGGGTTAAATGCCCGCTTGCCATCGAAACGAGCGGACATGCTGCGCTCAAGGAGAATTATTTCCTGGATGACGGCGCGTATCTGGTGACTAAAATTATAATCAAAATGGCTCAGCTTCGCGCTCAGGGTAAGACGCTCGCCGAGCTTACCGCCGATTTGGAAGAGCCGCTGGAGGAAAGCGAGCTTAGATTTAAGATAAAAGCGGAGGATTTCCGTGAGTACGGCGAAAAGGTTCTTGCCGATCTGGAAAAATTCGCGAATGAGCGTGAGGATTGGCTCATAGCCGATGACAATCGCGAGGGCTTGAGAGTGTCGTTTGAGGACGCGCAGGGGTGGTTTTTGCTCAGACTGAGCGTGCATGACCCGATTATGCCGCTGAATCTCGAAAGCATGCAGGAGGGCGGTTGCAGAAAGATTGCCGCCAAGCTGTATGAATTCCTCAAGGGCTGCGATATGCTCGACCTGTCGGCGATTGAAAGCTATATCAGATGACCGCTGACTTTAGCAGGGAGAACGGCAGTGAAAAACAGACTTTTTATTATCAGAGTGGTATCAATCATTATTGTGGTGGCGGGACTTATCATGCTGACGAGCGGTGTATTGCTGCATTCGGCTAATTCGGAGCGTCATTCCTCCGCACAGATGCCCGAGGAATATATTCGGAAATATTTTTCGGACGAGGGGCAGGAGCGCAATATAGAGGATTACATCGAGCCTGCATATGATGCTGATTGATTTATATATTTTTATACAAGGGGACTTTTTAAGCTATGGTAAAAAATAGTGGTGAAAAGATGTACTGCCGCGATTTGGGCGACGGAATATCTTTCAGATACATTAAGGAGAGCAGATTTAAAACCGGCTGCATTTCGGTACATTTCATAATGCCGCTGTCGAGGGAGCGCGTCACTGCCAATGCGGTACTGGCAGGACTGCTCAAGCGTTCCTGCGAGGATTACCCTGAATACACACTTTTCCGCCGTCGTTTGGCCATGCTCTACGGCGCTGAGGTGAGTGCGTCGGTTTCGGGAATAGGTAATTGCCAGATGGTGACGGTTGAAATTTCCATGCCAGACGACAGATTTATTCCCGACGGTGAGAAGGTGTCTGTCGGCTGTGCTGAGCTTCTCTGCGGAATGATATTTCGCCCCGCTAAGGAGGAAGACGGAAGTATTTTCCGCAGTGAGGATATTGAAACGTCGGTAAGACTTGCCAATGAGCGCATAGCCTCGCTTATCAACAACAAGGGCGAATATGCCAAGCACCGCTGCACCGCGATAATGTGCGAGAATGAGGCATATGGCATTGAGTCGGGCGGATATGCTGAGGATTTGCCGAAAATTACCCGCGAGGTGCTGGTTGAAGCGTGGCAGAATATGCTCCGGTCGGCGGCGGTGAATATTCTGATGGTGGGTACGGCGGACGGTGAAGCTGTTGCGGAAAAATTCCGCTGTGCTTTTGACGGAGTGAAGCGGGATTACAGGCAGCTTCCGCCTGCGCCCGATGTGCCCGACGTATCGACTGAGCGCGAGGTTGTGGAGCGCATGGATGTGCAGCAGTCGAAAATGGTGATAGGCATGAGAATCCCCGTGACCGAGCCTGACGGAAACACTATGGCGGCGCGCCTTATGTCAATGCTCTACGGCGGCACTGCTACCAGCCTGCTCTTTAACAACGTGCGCGAAAAGCTGAGTCTTTGTTACTACTGCTCATCGAATTATCTGCGCAAAAACGGATTGATTTTCGTACAGAGCGGCTTGGAGGAAATTAATTATCAGAAGGCTGTGGACGAGATAAAGAAGCAGCTTGCCGTAGTGGCGGAGAATAAATTTAAGGATGAAGAGCTGGCGGCGACCAAGCTTTACGCGGTCAACGCCTTTGCCGAAATAAACGACTCGGTGTATTCTATTGAGAGATGGTATGCTATGCAGTTTATGGACGGCTGCGTCCTGTCACCTGAAGAGGCTGCCGAGAAGATTTCTGCAGTCACGAGGGATGAGGTTGCGGAGTGCGCCGCAAAGGCTTGGGTGGATACGATTTATCTGCTTGCACCCGAAAAGGCGGAAGGTTCGGAAGGGAGCGAAAAATAATGGCATCAGAAAGATTTACTGTGCGTGAGAGCAGGCTGACGGGGGAGAAGGTGTATTACACGGTTCACCCGACAGGCGCGAAGATTGCGGTCTGCCCGAAGCCTGAGTATAATTCGGCATATGCCGTATTCGGCACGCGCTACGGCTCGATAGACAACGATTTCAGCGTAAACGGCGGCGAGTTTACCCGTGTGCCTGACGGAATCGCGCATTATCTGGAACACAAGCTCTTTGAAAACGAGGATTGCGGTGCGTTTGAGCGGTATGCCAAGACAGGCGCATGCGCAAATGCCTTTACATCATTTGACAAGACATATTATTTGTTCTCCTGCTCGCAGAACTTTGAGAAGTCGCTGGAGATTCTGCTGGATTTCGTTCAGGACCCCTACTTCACACCCGAAACGGTGCAGAAGGAGCAGGGAATTATCGGACAGGAAATACGCATGTATGACGATAATCCCGGCTGGCGGGTTTATTTCAACCTTATGGGCGGCATGTACAATCAGCACCCTATTCGCGTGGATATTGCCGGAACGGTGGAGTCTATTGCGAATATAACTGCTGATTTGCTGTATCAGTGCTACAACACGTTTTACAATCTCAACAACATGGCGATTGCCGTGGCGGGAAATGTTGACCCCGACACAGTGCTCGAAATATGCGACAGAATGCTCAAGTCAAAAGAAAAGCTGAATATCGAACGACGTTATCCCGAGGACGACGGAAAGGTAGTTACGGATTTTGTGGAGCAGCACTTCGATGTGTCTATCCCCGAATTTCAGCTCGGCTTCAAGGAGATTCCGCGCAGGTTGACCGACAGGGAGCTGGTGCTGACCAATATAATTTCCGACGCGGTATTCGGCACAATATCTGATTTCTACAGGCGCATGACCGACAAGGGGCTTATTAATCCCTCGTTCGGCAGTGAGTATTTGTATCTCAACGGCGCGCAGGCTATGATTTTCTCGGGTCAGTCGTCTGACCCGGAGCAGCTCAGAGATGAGATTATCGCCGAGATAAAGCGTGTAAAAGCAGAGGGCATTGACCCTGAGCTTTTTGAGTGCGCGCGCCGCAACGAATATGCGGATATGCTTTCGGCATACAACAACACCGACGATATAGCCAACGGGTTGGCTGATGACATGCTTTTCGGTACGGATTCATTCAAGGCCGTCGAAGCGGCAGCCGAGGTGACTGTGGAAGAGGGCAGCGCGAGATTCAGAGAGCAGTTTGACACCGATAATTTCACATTGTCGGTGGTAAGAAGATAAGGAGGCAATACAATGGAAGTCAGCTTCCCCGGATTGGGAATTGACCTGAATATTAACCGCGTTGCGTTCAGCGTGTTTGGGTTTGATATTTATTGGTATGCGCTGATTATTATGACCGGCTTTGTGCTGGCTGTGATATATGCGGTTTGCAACGCGAAAAGATTTGATGTGAAAATCGACCCGCTTATTGACGTTGTTTTGGTGGGACTGGTGTGCGGTATAATCGGCGCGCGAGCCTATTATGTCATATTCAGATGGAACAGCTACGATAATTTTTGGGATATGATCAATATACGCGACGGCGGACTGGCCATTTACGGCGGCGTTATTGCGGCATTTGTTTCAGGTTTGATTATGTGCAAAATCAGAAAGCTTGACGTTATGTCTGTGTTTGATGTGGCGGGCATAGGCTTCCTTATAGGTCAGGGCATAGGGCGCTGGGGCAATTTTATGAACCAGGAGGCGTTTGGCAGCATGACCGATCTGCCTTGGGGCATGTACAGCGAAAATACCTGTTACACCGAGATAGTGGACGGAGTGACTAAGTTTGTCGGACCTACCACTGTACATCCATGCTTTCTGTATGAATCTGTCTGGTGTCTGTGGGGATTTGTGCTGCTGCACTTTATAAGCAAGTATTATTATAAATTCCGCGGACAGATGTTTTTCTGCTATCTGCTTTGGTACGGGCTGGGCAGAGCGTGGATTGAAGGATTGCGCACGGATAGTCTGTGGCTGGTGGACAATGTGATTAAAGTTTCACAGCTTTTGGCTATAGTTTGTGTGCTGGTGGCTGCGGCAATGCTGTTTATCGGCTTTAATGATGTAAAAATAAAGGGCAGGACAATATTTAAGCCTGTTGAGGCAGGAGAAGCGTAATAAAATTTATGCAAGTGCTGAGAAGGGAGATGAATGCTTGTGGATGATATGGAAATCTTTGCTGAGCAATGTGCCAGAAGGCTTGCGGAGGAGCATGAGAGAATTGCGGCCGAGAGCAGGCGAAATTCAGAGCAGGCGCAGCAGAACTCTGAAGAGAAAATGCCGTCAGACGCGCTTGACGATGAGCCGGAGAATTTAGAGGACGACATGCCGTTAGATGCGCTTGACGATGAGTCGGAGGATTTAGAGGACGACATGCCATTAGACGCGCTTGACGATGAGTCGGAGAATTTAGAGGACGACATGCCGTTAGACGCGCTTGACGATGAGTCGGGGATTACCGAGAGCAAGCCTGCGGAAGCCGTTGCACATGAGAAAACGGTTGCTGAATCTGATATTAGCGCACAGAAAAATTCGGATGAATGTTTACCGCCGCCTGTAAAGCCTGAAATGAATGAGAATGAGTGCGAAGCCGAAGAAGATGGCGAAGTTGACAATAAATTGCCCGTGTGGCTCCGGCTTATTTTTTCAGCTATTCTGCTTGTGCTGGGCGCGGCGGGTATTTGGATATTAGTTTTTGGCGAGGGGCTTTCCCGTTTTTTTGAATCTCTCTGCTTTATCGAAGCGGCGCTTTGCCTACTTATCGCAGTGGGATTAAATGCGGCGGAAATATCTGACAACCGACGCAAAAAGAATATAATGCGTGCGGCGTTATGGTCGATATTTATATTCTACTGCCTGAATGCTGCCGACAAGCTTTTTTTGCACCGCATGATAGAGTGCGGCTTTTCGATGGAGGGCTTTGCTCAGTATGTGCGAAACAGCATAAGCTTTGACATATTAGACGGATTGTCGGAAATCAAGGGTATGGATATTTTGCAGACGATACTATATGTTACACCTTATGCGTTTTGCGTTCCTGTGCTTATGAAATCTTATCGCAATATTGTGCTTTATTTTCTTTACATGACATTTTCCTTTATGGCAGTATCTACATTTCAGCTCATTTCTATGAGCGACGGAGTGAATTTGGCAAAATACCTGGTGTGTCTGGGGGGAGCGGCGGCTGTGTATATCATAATCATGCTGCCGCCTGTTCAGAGCGGTCTGCGGAGAGTGGGACTCATGGAATGGGTCGAGCTTACCGAAGATGAAGATTAATTTTGAAATTGAGAGGGGTTTTATTATGGCAAAAATTATAGACGGCAAGGCTGTATCAGCCAAGGTGAGAGCTGAAGTCGCGGCTGAAACGGCTGAACTTACAAAACAGGGGGTTACTCCCGGTCTGGCGGTAATTATCGTCGGCGATGATCCGGCCTCACGGGTTTATGTAAACAATAAGAAAAAGGCGTGTGCCGAGGTGGGATTCAAGTCGGAGGAGTTTGCGCTCCCTGCCGATACCACTCAGGACGAGCTGCTCGCGCTTGTCAAGTGTCTCAATGAGCGCAGCGACATAAACGGCATTCTCTGCCAGCTTCCGCTGCCGGGCGGCTTGGATGACAAGGCGGTAATCAAGGCTATTGCACCCGAGAAGGACGTTGACGCTTTCAGCGAGGTGAATGTCGGCAAGATAATGATTGGTGAATACGACTTCTTGCCTTGCACTCCTGCGGGCGTGATGGAGCTTATCAAGGAAAGCGGCGTTGAGGTCGCAGGCAAGGAATGCGTTGTTATCGGACGCAGCAACATAGTCGGCAAGCCTATGGCAATGCTGCTGCTGCATCAGAACGGCACGGTCACGATTTGCCACAGCCGCACTAAGGATTTAGCTGAGGTTACACGCCGCGCGGATATATTGGTGGCGGCTGTCGGCAAGGCTAAGTTTGTGACGGGCGACATGGTTAAAGAGGGCGCGGTTGTAATTGATGTCGGTATGAACAGGGATGAGAACGGCAAGCTCTGCGGCGATGTGGACTTTGCTTCGGTCGAGCCGAAGTGCGCGGCAATAACTCCCGTGCCCGGGGGCGTTGGTCCTATGACTATCGCCATGCTGATGAAGAATACACTCATGGCGGCAAAGCTTCAGAACGGATTGAAGTAATAAATTGCGTAACATGCGTCGAGTCAAAAGATGTGACGCATGTTACGCTGTACTTTTTTATAATAAATGAGCATAAGTGGAAAAACGCTTCAGAGGTCAACAGATGTATTGATTTTTCTGTATAGAATGTGGTATAATACGGAAAACATAGGGGAATACCGTGTTATTTTAATTTTTATAATTTTTAAAGGAGCATTTTTATCATGAGTGATTTTAAAATCGGAACAAAATGCGTGCAGTCCGGCTATTCGCCCAAGAACGGCGAGCCGCGTGTTCTGCCCATCGCGCAGAGCACTACATATAAGTACGATTCTTCCGTACAGATGGCAAAGCTGTTTGATTTGGAAGAGGACGGTTTTTTCTATACACGTCTGGCAAACCCGACTGTTGACGCCGTGGAAAAGAAAATCGCAGACCTTGAGGGCGGCGTGATGGCCGTGCTTACAAGCTCGGGTCAGGCTGCTTCGATGTATTCCGTGCTTAACATCTGCAAGGCGGGCGACCATGTGATAAGTTCGTCGGCGATTTACGGCGGCACATACAACCTCTTCAATAAAACATTGCGCGACATGGGCATTGACTTTGATTTTATCGAGCCTGACGCGCCAGCAGAGGATATTGAAAAACTCTTTAAGGACAATACAAAGTGCGTGTTTACCGAGATGCTCTCCAATCCCGCGCTGACTGTTCTCGACATTGAAAAGTGGGCAAGCCTCGCTCACGCTCACGGAGTTCCGCTCATTGTCGACAATACATTCCCGACTGCAATCAACTGCCGTCCGTTTGAATTCGGCGCAGACATCGTGGTTCACTCCACCAGCAAATACATGGACGGTCATGCGGCGGCCCTCGGCGGAGTTGTGGTGGACAGCGGAAATTTTGACTGGCGCAACGGCAAGTATCCCGCTTTTACCGAGCCTGACGATACATATCACGGCGTTGTATATGCTGACCACTTCGGCGCGGCGGCTTATGCGGCTAAAATTCGCGTGCATATCATGCGCGACATGGGCGCAATGATGGCTCCTCAGAACGCGTTCCTGCTCAATCTCGGCTTGGAAACCCTGCACCTCAGAATGCCGCAGCACTGCGCAAATGCTCAGGCTGTTGCGGAATTCCTTGAGAAGGATGAGCGTGTGGCATGGGTCAATTATCCCGGTCTCAAGGGCAATAAGTATTATGAACTGGCTCAGAAATATATGCCCAACGGTACCTGCGGCGTTGTATCCTTCGGTGTGAAGGGTGGTCGTGAGGCGGCGACGAAATTCATGGATTCGCTCAAGCTGGCGGCCATTGTAACTCATGTTGCGGACGCGCGCACCTGTGTTCTCCACCCCGCAAGCACCACACACCGTCAGCTCAATGACAAGGAGCTTGAGGAGTGCGGCGTATCTGCCGACCTTATCAGATTCTCTGTCGGTATAGAGGACAAGGAAGATATTATCGCCGACCTTGACCAGGCTTTGGCTGCCGCAACTGCTGAATAATTTTTAGATAATTTTAACTATTTAGTGGAAATTGTAATAATTTATGATATAATGAAAATGCCTGTGCAACAGCTGTGCGCGGGCATTTTTTGAATTTAAGGAGATTTGAAAAATTATGAGTGTTGGATTGGTTCTTGAGGGCGGAGCTATGAGGGGAATGTTTACTGCGGGCGTGCTGGATATTTTCCTCGACAATGATATTAAGGCTGACGGCGTTATCGGGACATCGGCGGGTGCACTGTTTGGGGTGAATTATCTCTCGAAACAGAGGGGCAGAGCTATCCGCTACAATAAAAAATACGCCTGCGAGAGCCGATATATGGGCGTTAAGTCGCTGATTACCACGGGCAATATTATCAACAAGCAGTTTGCGTATTACGATGTTCCGCTAAAGTTGGATGTTTTTGACCAGGATACTTTTGCGCAGTCGGGTGTGGATTTTTATGCCACGATAACCAATGTGGAAACGGGTGAGGCTGAGTATGTCAAAATTACAGATATATTCGAGCAGATGGAGATTCTTCGCGCTACCTCGGCTATGCCCTTTGTGTCGCAGATGGTGGAGGTTGACGGCAGGAAATACCTCGACGGCGGCATTGCGGACAGCATACCTGTGGAAAAGTGCAAGGAGTTGGGCTACGATAAGATAATTGTGGTGCTTACGCGGCTGCTTGATTACCGCAAGAAAAAGTCGGGCGCTTCACTGGCGCATGCTGTATATCGCAGATACCCAAAACTTGCCGACAGAATTGCGAATCGTTACGCCGAGTACAACGACTGCATTGAGAAAATAATCGAGATGGAGCAGCGGGGGGAGATATTTGTTATCCGACCGTCGCGCAGGGTGAAGATTGGCCGCATTGAGCGCGACCCCGAAAAATTGCAGGAGATGTATGACCTCGGCATTGAGGACGGCAAGAAGTGCATAGATGATTTGAAGAAGTATTTGGAGAATTGATTTATGCCGCTTATACTTGTAATTGGTACATGGAAAAAGAGCAAAAATACCGAACCTCTAACGTGGATGTGGCACAATGATTACAAGGAATTTAAGGTTTCCGCAAATTGGTGGAAATCCGACTTTATCATTAAGAATTTTCTGTATCTGCGAGGGTTTGGAAAGATGTGAGGTGTAAAATCATGGCGTCAAAGGAAGAATTTGTGCAGTATTTGGCTGACCAGATGAGTGGCGCGGGTGAAATCACCTGCCGCAAGATGTTCGGCGATTACGGCGTGTATTGTGACGGGAAGATATTCGCGCTGATCTGCGACAATCAGCTTTTTGTAAAAATTACCGAGGCAGGTGGGCGGATTATGCCTGATTTAGAGAAAGTGCCGCCGTATGAGGGAGCCAAGCCGTATTATCTGGTGGATGATGTGGATAATCGCGAACTGCTTACGGAATTTGTGGCGGCAACCTGTGCTGAATTGCCCATGCCGAAGCCTGAGAAAAAGAAAAAATGATTTTTTGGCATCGTTCAATCTGATTTGGATTGGGCGGTGCTTGTTTTTATTTAGTGCAAGAAGTTGAAAAAGGGTTAAAGGAAATTATGGCGAATTAACAAAGCTGAAAAAAGATCGAAAAAAAGCGAAAAAAGTAGTTGACAAAGTGATTTGAGTGTGGTAAGATAGTGAAGCTGTCGCAGAGAGACAGGCGAGAGCGAATCCGATAGCCGCCCGAAAGACGGGAATTGAGCGCGGATTTGTGAGAGCTTGAAAGCGAGGCAGGCAAAAAAAGATTTTGAAAAAAGTCGAAAAAAGTGCTTGACAAACAAAACTCGATGTGATAGAATAAATAAGCTGTCGCAAAGAAATCGCGAAGCAAGCTTGAAAAAAAGATTTTGAAAAAATCAAAAATAAAGCTTGACAAAACGAAATTGATGTGATAGAATAGAAAAGCTGACGAACGAAAGTTCGGAAGCGACAGAACCTTGAAAATTAAACAACGTGACCATGAATCATTTAGAAATAAATGAAACGTGGAGCTAAGAAATTAAC
>JAQXFQ010000206.1 GCA_029005175.1 Bacillota bacterium | reverse complement strand
ACAAAACTAAAGTGCAAGAGAAACTTGCAATAGGAAAAGCACCCATGCGAAGCCCTATCATATGCGTGGCATATGATAAAAAATCTAACGAGAAAATCGAAGATTTGCGAGTGGACGTCAATCAGATAAATTATGATTTATGTTTGCATTTCATATCTGCTCATTTTCGGGAAAGGAATTTTACATAATGGTAATTTTTGGCATAGAATCATCGTGCGACGAAACAGCCGCATCAATAGTTAAGGACGGTCGCGAGGTGATTTCATCCGTGATAGCAACTCAGGTCGCACGCCATGTGGAATTCGGCGGCGTTGTGCCCGAGATTGCTGGCAGAATGCACTGCGAAGCTATTTCCTCCGTGGTGCGCCGGACGCTTGACGAGGCGCAAATGAAAATTGAAGAGGTGGACGCGATAGCCGTCACCGCATATCCGGGGCTTATCGGCTCGCTTCTGGTTGGCGTGAATTTCGCCAAGGGAATGGCAATGACCTCTGGCAAGCCGCTCGTCCCCGTGCATCACCTGCGCGGACATATCGCCTCAAATTATATTTCGCACCACGACCTCAAGCCGCCGTTCCTTTGTCTGGTGGTATCGGGCGGACACAGCCACATAGTCGAGGTCAAGGACTATACCGATATGCGTATAATCGGGCGCACACGCGATGACGCGGCGGGTGAAGCATTCGACAAAACTGCCCGTACCATGGGACTGCCTTATCCCGGCGGCATTCACATGGACAAGCTGGCGGAGCAGGGCAATCCCGACGCTTTTACGTTCCCTGTGCCTAAGGTGAGCGGCTCGCCCTATGATTTCAGCTTTTCGGGGCTGAAAACGGCGGTTATAAATACAATCCACAACATGCAGCAGAAGGGTATAGAGGTTCCGACTGCCGACATGGCGGCCTCCGTGAGACAGTCTGTGGTCAATATCCTCACCGACCGATTTATGCTTGCCGCGAGAGATACTGGATATAATAAGCTGGTGCTTGCGGGCGGAGTTTCGGCAAACAGCCTGCTGCGCCGCCGAATGAGCGAGATTTGCGCAAAGAACGGCTGCGAGCTTTATTATCCTGAGCTGAAGCTTTGCGGTGACAATGCCATGATGATAGCAGCTCAGGGGTATTATGAATACCTCGCAGGCAGCACCGCCGATCTCAGCTTGAATGCCCGCGCTGAGAGAAGTATTGAAATTTAAAGAATACAAGCAAACAAAATACCGCTCCAAAACCGTGCAGTGTTTTGGAGCGGTATTTTTTGCCGTATAATAAAAAGCGAAGCTTTGAAAAGCCCCGCTTTAAATTCAGATAAAGTTTTTATCAGTTTTTTCTGCCTTCCACATAGCCGTGACCAAGCAAAACTACTGCTACGGTTTTAAACAAAATCAATACATCAAATGCGATTGAACGCTTGATTACATATTGCTTGTCGAAATAAACCTTTTCTTCTGCGGGTACACAATCTCTGCCGTTTACCTGAGCCCAGCCTGTGACGCCGGGGCGAACATCATAAACACCCTCACGCATGCGAAGCTTGTGAACGTCAGATTCGCTCTTAATGAGAGGACGGGGACCGACAAGGCTCATATCGCCTTTGAAGACGTTGAAAAGCTGCGGAAGCTCATCAAGACTGGTCTTTCTGAGAATTTTACCCACTCTGGTGATATAAGCGTATGGGTCTGATAAATCCGCAGTCGCCGTTTCATGAGGAGCGGTGACCTTCATAGTGCGGAATTTGTAGATCTTGAAAAGATTTCCGTTTTTGCCCACTCTGTTTTGACTGAAAATAATCGGTCCCTGTGAATCCAGCTTAATGATAAGTGCCAGAATAAGAAAAATGGGGCTCAGCATAACCAGAGCTGCGGCAGAAACACAAACATCAAATGTTCTTTTTACAAAGGAATAAACAGGCTTTGTCTTGATACGTGTATCGTCAAAGAAAACCGAACCGGTGTAGCTTTCATGTATATTGACCATGACAAACATCCTCCTTGACATCATAATAACATTGTTGCGGAAACAGTTACATAAGCGACTGCAATTTAACATTTAAATCACAAATTACCTACAACATTAGGTTATCCATAGTATATCATACTATTTATCGAATTTCAATATATTTTTGACGTTTTTTAATTTTTTTTAAAAAAGTTCAAAAAATACTCACCGCGAACCGACAAATAGTTATTAATAAACGATAAATCAACCTGAGATATGATATACTATTGTCAAGGGTTTGTCAATATATTATTGAAAAAAGTTTTATAATTAATTAAAAAAATATTAACCTTGATTTTACTCTGCATTAATTCTATATAATTTCATTCAAATTCGTATATTCTTGTGCAGTTCAGTAATTCTGCCTCGCACCTGTCGTGCGTCACCAAAATAACCGTGCGACCCGAGCAGTACCTGTCGACGACAGCGATTATTCGCGCCTTAAGTGCTGGGTCAAGTCCCTTAAACGGCTCGTCCATCAAAATTGTATCTGCGCCGGCCGCGAGCGCGCGTGCTATATTGACGCGCTGCTTCATTCCGCCGGATAAACTGTCGGGATAGCTGTGCATATCACCGCTTAACTCCATAGCGTTCAGCAATTCCTCGGCCAGCTCGTTCGTACAGCCTGCGGATGCAGTGATATTTTCGGCGGCGTCAACCCACGGCAGCAGGCGATATTCCTGAAATATATATGATATTTTTCCGCAATTGCATTGAAGATTGCCGCTGTCAGGCGCAATTACCCCGGAGATTATATTGAGCAGCGTAGTTTTGCCGCCGCCTGAAGAACCCAGCAGGCATATGCGCTCACCGTCATTGACCTCAAGCGAGAAATTTTCGAGCACTTTTTTTTCGCCGAAGCTTTTGCATATGTTGTTCAAAATAATCGGCATAAGTTGAGCCACCTTCTACTTGCTTAGATGAAATGCAGCGCAGATTTTGTCCGCGCACAGCATGAATATTTTTTCCAGAGCAATGCTCAGGAGAATTACAACCACTGTCCATGCGAACAGATCCGCTGTTTCGATGTATATTTTTGAATAATAAAGCTGCCGCCCTATCGAGTCTTTAGTTACGCCGATTACCTCGGCGGCCACTCCCGCTTTCCAAGCCAGTCCCAAAGCAGTGCGGCATGCCGCCATAAAATAGGGGAGAACTGACGGAATGTAGATCTTGGTGAGCTTTTTGACGCGGCTCATTCTGAAAACCTGTGCCATTTCCAGCAGCTTTGGGTCAACCTCGGCTATGCCTTGAAAGACATTGGAATAAATCACGGGCAGAACCATCAGAAAGCCTATGAATATAGGCACATATGTACCTGTCAGCCACACCAATGCCAATATGATAAACGAGGCTACAGGAGTGGATTTGATTATAGTGATTGCGGGCGTAAAGAATTCGCGCGCAAAGCGGAATTTGCTGCATAACACTGCGAGAGTTGTTCCGACTATACCGCCTAAGGCAAATCCAGCTGTGATTCTGCCAAGCGATTTTACGGAATACAGCCAGAATTCAGGTGTCTGAGCAAGCTCAATCAACCTTTGCAGGACGGTGAGCGGCGAAACTACCAGCAGTTCCATGTCTACAATTACGCAGACAAGCTGCCACAGCACAAGCCATAGTGCCGCGACAGCCGTCTTTATCGCAATTCTTTTTAATTTGTTCGGTTTTTTTGTGTCATTAACCAATGTAGTAGAACGCGTCATCCGGAATTGCTCCTCCGATAGATTTGGGATCTGCGTCAAACAGAACCTGAATGAAAGCGGATACGGCTGACTTCATTTCCTCGCCGGTTTTGCATACGATGTTGCAGTTAGGAATAGCCTGCTTTGCGAGAGTTTCGTTGGGGATAACGCCCAGATCTACGACCTGTGAAACTGTGTTGTCAAGGTCGTTTACAGCTGCGTCGGAGGAAGCATCGAAGTCACTGAGGAAGGTTTTGAACGCCCCTTCGTTCTTTTCGAGCCAGTCCGCGCGAACTACTACGACACCCTGCGCCACTTCGGTATCCGAAACCTTGCTCCACTCGGCCTGAAGGTCGGTAACTGTGAATTCAACGCCTGCCTTGGTAAGCTGATTCTTGACAGCGGTGCATTTAGGCTCGGGCAGCATGATTGTGGAAACGTCACCGCTTACGATTTTTGCGGCGAGCTCGTCAGCGGAATACTGATAGCTTACATTTGCGTCGGTAATGTTGTTTTGAGCAATGAGATAATTAATGATATATTCAGGATTTGAACCTTGTACAGAGGAGGGGGCCTCAAGAGTTTTGCCCGCTAGATCCGCCACCGACTTGACGGTACCGGAGGTGTCTATCATATAAAGAACGCCGAGAGTGCTGACGGCCGCGACCTTGATGTTGCCGTTTGTCACCTTGTAGAGCTTTGCGGCGAGATTGGTGGGAACGCATGCAACGTCCAGATCTTTGGAAGAAAGCAGTCCTACTATCTCGGTCGGCTCAGTGGCGTATGTTGTATTGTAGTTATTGATATATTCGTTTGAACCGTCGGAATAAGCGTTGGTGAATGTTTGCTTTTTTGTGGCCAGCTTTGCCATAGAGACGCCTGTCGGACCGTAAAGCGCACCTACATTGATCTCTGTTTTTACCTTCTGTGTTTCAGTGGAGACGACAGATGAAGGGTCGTTTGATTTTGACGAAGAACAGGCCGCCATTGATACGACCATTGCGAGCGACAAAAATGCCGCTGTGATTTTGCTGAGAGTTTTCATTGCTTATAAATCCTTTCTCGAATAAGAAAAATTGTTTATTAAGGAAACGCCGGATAAGTCAATTCACACCCCGTTCAGTGACGGATTTTCGCGGTGTGTGAATTGACGGCTACGCCTTTATTCAGCGTATCCTTAAAAATCATGGTAATTATTACCGTGATTTTATTGACATTGTAAATGAATCATTTATCGCTCCTGCAATTTGGCGATGTCGGTTATCACTATTATTTTGCCGTTGCGAGAGATAGCGCCTTCGTTTTCCAGTGTGTCCATGGAGCGGTAGAGCGACGCACGCGACACATTCAGTCTGTCGGCAAGCTCCACGCAGCTTTTTATGCGCACCATAAATTTTCCGTCCTCGAAGTAAAATTCGTTGAGAAGAAAGTTCACCAGCTTTTGATTGGAGCTGCCACATGAGAGCGAGTGAATTTTTTGATTTAAAAATTCGATTCGTCCGCATAAAAATTTGAAGCAGTTGGCAGCTATTTCGGGATAATCGAGCATGAATTTGGCTATGGGGCAGGTGGGAATGAATAAAATGCAACATCTGCCTGCCGTGGTGATAACTGAAACAGGCTGTCGTTCGTCCACATCGATCAATGCGGAAATGTCGAACGGTTGACATTCACTTACGACATTCATCAGAAACGAATTACTGTGGCGTTCGCCTGAGAAAATCTTGACTGAACCCGATATTATTATTCCGTAAGCGGAACGCCTTAATTCAGCCGGTATGATTTCGCCGGAATCAAAATCACAAACATACGCTCCTATATCTTTAAGATAATTGCTTACTTTTTCCGAATCGCAGAATTTAAAAAGACTGCATTCCATTGCCTTGTCTAAAACCTCTGAATTTAACTCGGTTTTTTTCATCAATTGCACCTCGAATTTATCGGAAGTGTATCATTTGAAACACTTCTGCTAGAATTATACATTTATCTTTAACTTTTGTCAAGGGTGAATTTTATAAATAGGCAGAATGTAAAAATAAATCATAATTTACAGTAGCACTAAAGTAGGACACCTACAATGGGACTCCAAGGGGGCAGGCCCTCTTGGCGGGGTCGAGGGGCAGCGCCCTTCGTGGGGTCGTAGGGGCAAAGCCCCTACAAAGCTAAAGTGCAAGAAAAACTTGCAATAGGAAAAAAGCGAAGCCCATAAAAAAACTAACAAGAAAATCTTTGATTTTCGAGTGGACGTCACTCAGATAAATTATCATTTATAGATTTATTTTACATATCTGCGATTAAATAGATAAAAAATCAGTTGCCATATAATATTTTTGGTGCTATAATATAAAAAATATACTTGTCAGCCTTAAATTGAAAAAACTCAGTAAGGATGGTCATAAAAATGTTTGTGCGAGATCTTATAGATTTAAATCAGCTTAGTTTGGATGAGCTTGACGATGTGGTGGATATGGCATGCCGTATAAGCAGTCACCCTACCCATTACAGCAGTGCGTGCAGGGACAAGCTCATGGCAACCCTGTTTTACGAGCCGTCCACCAGAACCCAGATGTCGTTTCAGTCGGCAATGCTTAGGCTGGGCGGCAAGATTATAGGATTTGACAATCCCAACGGCACATCTGTCGCCAAAGGCGAAAGTCTCAAGGATACCGTGATGGTGCTGAGCGGATACACCGATATTATCACCATACGCAATCCCTTGGAGGGGGCGGCGTTTGCGGCTTCGCTCTATTCTCAGGTGCCCGTGATAAACGCTGGGGACGGCGGACATCTTCACCCGACTCAGACACTCACCGATATTGTCACTTTGAGAAATGTTTTGGGACGCACCGAAAATCTTGTCATAGGCATGTGCGGCGACCTCAAAAACGGGCGCACGGTTCATTCGCTTTGCAAGACAATGTGTCGATACGGCGGAAATTCGTTTGTGTTCATATCTACAGAAGAACTCGGAATGCCGCAGTACATAAAGGATATAATAACCCGTTCAGGCTGCAAATATACAGAGGTCAGGACGATTGAAGAGGCTATGCCGTATCTGGATGTGTTATATATGACCCGCATACAGCGCGAGCGCTTTGATTCATTTGAAGAGTACAAGGCTCAGGAGGGCATATATGTTCTGGACGAAGCGAAAATGAAGCTGGGCAGACCCGAGCTTTGTGTGTTGCATCCCCTGCCGCGCGTGGATGAAATTGCATATGAGGTTGACGATGATCCCAGGGCATACTATTTCAAGCAGACGCTCTATGGCATGTATGCGCGCATGGCTCTGATAATTCGCCTTACATCTGACAGCGAAAAATTTATTCCAAAGGTGCCTAAACCCACGCACGATTTTACATGTCACAATCCAAAGTGTATTACACAGTTTGAAAAATATCTGCCGCACCTCACTGTGGAAACTCCCGACGGACCAGTCTGCGCTTATTGTGAGCACTGAGCGTATGGGTATAATATATGAAAAAAATCATCATGACCATAGGCGGAAGCCCGCGCAAGTGCGGGTATTCCGCCAAAATACTGAAATGCTTCACGGAATCTCTGCGGGAATTTTCCGTGGGGCATTTATTTGAAATAAGACATTATGACGCCTTTGAATGTGACTTTGCACCCTGCACCGACTGCCGTGCCTGCTGCAAGTTTGAGGGCTGCGTCAATCACGACATGGACGAATTTTTCCGCGATTTCGAGGCGGCTGACGCAATCATCATCGCAACGCCTGTTTACAATATGTCCTTTCCCGCACCGATGAAGGCGATTGTTGACAGAATGCAGCGGTATTACAACGCGCGCTTTTCGATGGGGAAACGTCCGCCTATAAGCAAGCGCCGCCCTGTAGCTTTGCTGGCTTCGGCGGGTGACCCGAATGAGGACGGCGAAATAATGATAAAACAATTACAGCGAATATTCACCGTGACAAATTGCGAGCTGATTTCCTCTTATATTTTCAAGGGTACGGATAAAAGCTCGATTGAGGGTTTTCCCGGACATTTTACTAAATCGGAAATCAGGGCGTCAGCCAAAGTTATTCTTGAGGCTGTTGACATAAACATCACATAATTATCGCAATCAAGAAACACAATATTCACAAATACATGAAGCATAAATCACAATTCGATTATATAATAATGACATAGGATGGTATAATCCGAAAATTAAAATGATTTGTGTATTTGAGGTGTTATCTATGAGCAATGCGTTGAGAATACTTGTTGCGGATGATGAGGACAGAATAAGAAAGCTTGTAGGAGATTTTTTATCTCGCAGCGGATATGAAATAATCGAGGCGGCAGACGGCGGCGAAGCATTGAGACTTGCTACATCAGTGCCCACGCCCGATCTCGTGATACTCGATGTTATGATGCCTGTACTGGACGGCTGGTCGGTGCTTTCCGAAATCCGCCGCCAGAACAACGTGCCGGTTATACTGCTCACTGCCAAGAGCACTGAAAATGATCAGCTCGGCGGTTTCCGACTGGGCGCGGACGATTACATCACAAAGCCCTTTTCGCCCAGCCTGCTGGTAGCGAGAGTGGAAGCTCTGCTCAAACGCGGCGGTAAGGTAACCGATTCCAAGAAAGTATGCGGTGACATAAGCGTTGACGAGGCGGCTCATGTGGCGTATGTCAAGGATCAGCCGCTGGAGCTTACTCCAAAGGAGTATAACCTGCTGCTTTACTTTATAGAAAACCGCGGCGTTGCCCTGTCGCGTGAAAAGATTCTCAACGGTGTGTGGAATTACGACTATTTCGGCGATCTGCGCACGGTGGACACTCACGTTAAGCAGCTTCGCTCCAAGCTCGGCGAGTCCGGAGATATGATAGTTACCGTGAGGGGCGTGGGATACAGACTTGAGGTGAAGTAATTGAAGAAACCCGCTGCTTCACTTGTACCTGTGAGCAACAGGCATAAGTGGTATGAAAGGCTTAACTACGCAGTACAGAATTTTCCGATAAGAACGCGGCTTTTTTTGATTACTTTCGGTATAATTCTGCTCTTTCTTGTGATAATTTTTTGCTGCAATTCGCTTTTTCTCAAGCCGTATTATCGCATAAACAAGGAGCAGGGACTAAAGCAAACGCTTTATAAGATCTCACAACTTGATTTTTCCGACACGGTTGTGGGGGGCTATGCTTCAGATGAACTGAGTGCTAAGCTCAGATACATGGAGGAAGCCGAGAATATTCAGATAATTATACTCGACGATTCTTTGGGCGTTTTTTATTGCGAAAGCGATAATTATATTTTTGATAAATTTGATCGATTCAGCGGAGCACGGCAGTGGTTCAACAACCTTTTTGCCATGGAGCCGAATTCAAAGGGAACAGGTTCATTTTCTGACCCTATTATCGGAACGCGCAAAAATTCACGCACCGACACAACCTATCTGAGCTTGTATGCGGTGCTTCCGGTCAATATCAACGGAAGCGACACATACTATTATGTGCTGATAAACACTCCGCTTTCCGCAATGGACGACGCTGTGGCTATATTTAACGATTTTGCGCTGATCCTCGGCATAGTGGCGATGATTATAAGCGGTCTTATGTCGGTTATGCTTTGCTCGCATTTCGTTGAGCCGATTTTGCAGATAAACGACGCTACCAAACGAATGGCGGCGATGGATTTCTCGGTCAAGCTGAACATAAACTCCAACGACGAGCTGGGGCAGCTTGCTCAGAGCATCAATTATCTTTCGGCTCAGCTTGAAACTAAAATTAATGAACTGAGCGTTGCCAATGAGCAGTTAAAGAAAGATATTGAAGAAAAAGAAAAAATCGACATAATGCGTCAGGAGCTTATTTCAAATGTTTCCCACGAATTAAAGACTCCGCTTGCGATTATTATGGGCTACTGCGAGGGTTTGCAGCTTAATGTAAACAACGAGGAGAAGGATTACTATTGCAGTGTAATTGCCGACGAGGCTGTCAAGATGAATAATCTTGCGGCGCGTCTGCTCAATGTGGCCGAACTGGAGTCGGGAACATATCTCGACTTGACTGAATTCAGTCTGGCGGAGCTGGCAGAGGAACGTCTGAAAACTATGTCATACATTTTCGCTGAGCACAATATCACCACCGAATTCAAGGCATCGGGAGATTCATTAATTAACGCTGACTATGGGCGAATTGAAGAGGTTTTCAACAACCTGCTCTCCAACGCAAAGCATCACACGCCTGACGGAGGTAAAATTTCTGTGGATGTACACGAAATTCCGGGCGGTGTGCAGTGCAATATATATAATTCGGGCAGCCACATCCCCGAGGAAAGTCTTGACCGTATCTGGGAAAGCTTCTACAAAGTGGATAAGGCGCGCACCCGCAAATACGGCGGATCGGGTCTGGGATTGAAAATAGTAAGCTCGATTCTCGATATGCACGGAGGCAAATACTCGGCTGTAAACACCGAGGACGGCGTAATCTTCGGCTTCTCGCTGCCGAGAGTACACAATGAAAACTGCAATTGATTTTTTCGGACGGTATATTCCGTGGAATTTTGTCGCTATATGTTGTGGCTGTAAAGAATTTTTTTATCAAAATACAGCATAAATTTAATCAGGAATATTGTTTTTAAGCGATATATGGTGTATAATATTATTGATTAATTTTGTTTTACTTATTGTACTATTAAAGGAATTGTCAGGTGATTTGTCAAGATGTCCGCAGATTTGCATTGCCACACTACTATGTCAGACGGCTCGTGTTCCCCCGAATTTGCCGTTGCGCTGGCAAAAAATTCGGGACTTTCCGCCATTGCCCTGACCGACCACGATTATTATCCACTGGCGATTGATACCGATGGGTTGAGCCAAAAGCATTCGATTCGTGTGATAAAGGGTGTGGAATGCTCGTGCAGCGACACAGCCAGAGGTCACAAGGTGCACATACTTTGTTACGACTGCAAATACCCTGAGGCTATTGATGAAATTTTACTAAGGTGCAACAGGGCGCGTACCGTTGCAGTTCAGCAGATGATAAAGAAGGTTTCAGAGATATATCCCATCACCGAGGAAATGGTTATGGACGGTGTGAGCAGCAGCGGATTCTGCGGCAAGCAGCACATAATGCTGGCTCTGATGAAAGCCGGATATACAAACGATATGTTCGGCGCACTTTTCAAGAAGCTTTTCAGCAGCAAAACGGGAAGCTGTTTTGTGCCGATAAAGCACCCGGATGTTTTCGAGGCGATGAATTATCTGCGTGAATCGGGCGGCGTTATAGTTATGGCGCACCCGTCAGTCTACGGCAGTATAGCCTCGCTGGAGGATTTGATAAAGGCAGGTATTCACGGCATAGAGCTGGAACACCCTCGCAATAAGCCCGAGGATAAGAAAATTATTCTTCAGGCGGCGGAAAATCACCGTTTGCTGCTTACCGGCGGCACTGATTTTCACGGATATTTTACACATATATCCCGAGTCAATCCGCTCGGCTCATACACCGCAAGTGATGAACAATTAAATGCACTGCTCGAAAAATCGGCGCAGCTACATGCATAAATCAATATTTTTTGAGAGGATGTTAAAATAATGCAGTACAGATACAAACCCAGCGGAGTCTGCTCAAGGGAAATTATAATAGACGTTGAGGACGGCATTGTCAGCAATGTAAAATTTATAGGGGGCTGCGCGGGAAATACTCAGGGTATCGGTGCGTTGGTCAAGGGAATGAAGGTGGATGATGTGATCCGCCGTCTTGACGGCATAAATTGCGGATTCCGCGGCACATCATGTCCCGATCAGCTCGCCAAGGCACTTACAGAAATTTCAAAATAAAGGAAGTACATTGGAGGAAGGAACGATGAACACTGATTTTTTGGACGACAGAGATGTGAAGATCTTTGGCGAAGATAAGGAAGAATGCGACTGTACCTCTGAGGACAGTGAGTATGTCAAGCTGATAAACGAGCAGAAGGGTAGCCGCAACATTCGCCGTGCAATGCGTTTGGGTGCGTCATTGGTCATGGAAATAGATCGTTCTATGCCCGACTTGAATTCAGGTGTATTCTCACTGCCCGACGATCAGGATTCGATGCTGCTCAATCGAAGCATGCTGATGGTATTTTCAATGATTATCGGCATGGAGCAGTATATTCCGGGCAAGGCTTTGGCGGGCACGGCGCTGAACGTATTTTATGATACGCTCAAGAAGGAAAATCCGAAGCTGTATGACGACATGAGCGCAACAGGTGCATTTACTTTCTATTATCTTGCATACCGCCGCGACGGTGATCCGAAGCAGCGCGTGGCTCATGCGTTTGCCATGCTTTGCGGTGACGAAAAAAGCGAGGATTTAGTTCAGGTGGGCGAGGCAATTTATCACAGATACCGCCACATAGTCCGCGATTTCGTCGATGAAATCGGATTTGAGTCGGAAGATTGATTTTTTACATGAAAAAAACTCCCCCAGCGTCGGCTGTTGTAAAAAAATTCAGCTGACGCTGGGGGAGTTTATACTAATTTTCAATAAAAGTACGACAAAAAATCTTCGCAAAAAACCATA
>JAQXFQ010000205.1 GCA_029005175.1 Bacillota bacterium | reverse complement strand
TATATTCATTAGCATAAATAATGATACCACTTTTTGAGTTATTTTACAAATTATAAATGAGCGGATATTTAAAATTGGACAATAAATCATAATTTACCATAGAGTACGCAACGCCGGGAATCCAAGGGGGCAGGCCCTCTTGGCGGGTCCAGGGCAGCGCCTTGGTGGGGGTGTGGGGGCAACGCCACCACAAAACCAAAGTGCAAGAACAACCAGCAATAGGAAAAATGCGAAGCCCCTAAAGAACCAACAAGAAAATCTTTGATTTTCGAGTGGACGTCACGCAGATAAATTATCATTTATTTGTGTATTTTGCCACTTATGCTCATTTATTATTACAACTTCAATTACTTCTGAGCGTCAAGCAGCTTCTGTTCTATCTCTTTGTCAGGCCAGTAACCCCAAGACTCTGTGATTTTGCCGTTTTCCACCTTGAAGTTTTCCAGTGCCTCAAAGGTAATGCGCTTTCCCGTTGCAGGTACACCCATGCATTCACCCGTGTGTATGCCGTCGTAAAGCACTCTTGTCGCCACCATACCGTCCTCGGCGAAGACGTCCAACATCTCAACCCTCAGCTCGGAAAACTGACCCTCAACGATTTTGAGTATGCCGACAGCGTCCGCATTGCTTCTCGCAGACGCGGGGCTGTGGTCATAATAATCCTCCGCGAGACATTCCATGATAACGTCGTAATTCTTGTTTGTGTAACCCTCGATAAAAAATCTCGTTACAATTTCTTTTGCTGTCATTTTAAAATCCTTCTTTCTTGTTTTTTTGTATTTCTGATAATGCAACAGAAAAATGCTAATTCTGTTACAGCAACAGCAATTTTATGCCAGTTTAAGCATGCTCATAAGAATCATCATTGCCATTGCAATTCCGTTGTTGAGTATATGGCATGCCACTGAACCCCAGAAGTTTTTACAGAGGTAGGAGCACAGCGTAAAGCCTATACCCATGGGGATATAGCTGATAATCGAGAGGAATTCATCGGCATTGAAGGTGAGATATACCGCGCCGTTTGCATCCGTGCCGAGGAATGCATACTGCCAGACATGCAGAAGCGCAAAGAGAAATACGGGAATTACAAAGCCGAGTGCCTTGACAAAATAATTCTTGCTGGATGTCATCGAACGGCTGAGTGCCCCGCGGAATATCGTCTCCTCCAGTATCGGTGCAAGGATCACCGCAACAAAAATCATCGGAATGGGATTCTGCAGCATCAATGCATTGACTGTATCGTTGTTGCTGGTTGACGTCTGCATCTCGCCGCGGATGAGTGAAAGTAACATCGTTGCCGCGATATTGCCGACAAATATCATTATGTAGCATACGATAGGTGCCCAAATATACACTGCCTTGAATTCCTTGAAAAACGCCTTGAGATTTTCCCAGTAAAATCTGCCGAGGAAAAGTATCATCAGCGCGATGGTAATCAACTGATATGCCACATTAAGCTCCACATTTCCGAAATTCGTGCCAAAGCTGCCGTTGACCCAGCCAATAAGGTAGCTCATTCCATACAACAGTACGGAATTGCTTAAAAGATATATAATCAGCGCAACGATTACGCCCTTGACATTGAGTACAGCCTCACCGATTTTTCTGTCGGGGTGCTCACAGGTTTTATACATTGATTTGAACATATTTCAATAACTCCTTTATACAATTTAACATGATAAACAATTATACATTAATACAGCTTACCACTCTTCTTTTCCGGGTCTGCCAACGCAATTACTCGCTTGGTCATAACCGGGTGAGAGCACACAAGGTTATAGCAGAAAACAAACAATCCCCTGACGCTTTTTGCGTGCGCTATGTAATCCTCCTTATCCACCTGCTTATAGAGGTGGATTCCCGCTGTTAGCGACATCATGGCGTCAATGCCGTCGCTGCCCGAGAGAAGCTGAGCCAGTCTGTCGCAGCTGTATTCACGGGTTCTGGACGCGGTATGAGTCAGAATGGGAATCACGTTTGAAAACAGCATTGAATAGTAGTAATGCATTGTCGCGTGTTTGTAATAGATATGCGCCATTTCGTGGGCTATGATAAAACGTATTGTATCCATATCGTGATACTCACGGTATGCCACCTCAAGCAGGTCGGCGTATACCTCAACGTACTGCCTGAACGGAATGAAGCTGGAAAACGCGTTCAGCGTGCCGTTGCCCTGAACCATGTAGATTTTCGGCACACGCTTCATTCCCAGCTTTTGCGCGTATTCCTCCACTATGGCGTAAATCTCTGGGTAAGTCTTTTCGGTTATACGCACAGACATACTGCGATACTGCGCATATGCATAGCTGACTATAAACGGTACGGCTATGAATGTGAATATGATTAAAACAGCGTATTGAATATTCTCGGGAATTTTCCCGGTGCTTTCCGTGAGATTTTCGATAGCTTCATCGTCCTCAGGATTCATCACGGCTGTTTCGGCCTGAGCTGCCACGTCCTCAACATATTTCATATTGTCGTTGATAGAGTATACAAACCATCCGATTATCGCGGCGATAATAACTACATTTAGAAACACCATGAACCGATACCACCGTCGTTCGGACTTGTGACGGCACTGCTTGAGAATTTTTTTGTCTATTCTCTCATAAACAGGTTTCCCGGGTGGAATACTCGGTTGATTTTCCCCATAGGCTTGCGTATTAAATTGGCTTTCCATAAATTTTAAATACTCCTTTACTCTCTGAAAAATAAAAGATTAACCTTTTTTCAAATTAATAATACTATACACTTTTAAAAATTTAAACAGTTTTGTTGTAAATGGTATATATTTTGTTGTAAACTGCATTTTACTCGGAGAAAACTATAATTTTAAGGAAACGCCGAATAATGCTAATCTCAAATTAAAAAGCCGTATCTGTAAAATTGCATACAAATACGGCTTTTTAATTTGAGATTAGTTTAAGTGAATAGTGAATAAATAATAGTGAAGAGCAAATAGTACAACAGCGCCCCCAAGTTTATTGGAACACTCTTCACTATTCACTCTTCACCATTCACTATTGTTTTAGCACCGTCAGGTGCGCTGTTGGTGGACGCAAACGGACTCGAACCGCCGACCTCCTGCGTGTGAAGCAGGCGCTCTAACCAGCTGAGCTATGCGTCCGTACAATGGAGCTGATGAGGGGACTTGAACCCCTGACCTGCTGATTACGAATCAGCTGCTCTACCAACTGAGCCACATCAGCAAACCTTGTCACACTCGCGGTGTGATAAAAATTATAGCACATATTCATTACCAAGTCAATAGTAAATGAAGCAGTATTTACACATTATTTTCAATTTTCTTACAATCAGGCGGTTACAGCGTGTATTGATTCGACACTATAATAAAATTCAGGCTGCATATCGCAATCCAGACGCTGCGATATGCAGCCTGATTATTGATTTACTCCAATCCCTTTTTCCTGAATATTAATGTCAGAAGCACAGCAAAGATAACTGCATATGCACCGCAGACCTCAAGCATTTCGGCTGTAACAGCTCTGCCGCCCTCCAGCACCAGGCTTATCTGACCGCTGTATGTGAATTTTGACACTTTGGCGATAGCATCGTTAAACTGAGCGAGCATCGGAAGCAAAGCGAGTACCAGTCCGACAGGCATAGCCGTGCCGCTTGCCGCCGCTACATTCTTTGCATTGATACCTATGCAAAGACCAAGCAGTGTGGAGATTACAGTGCCGCAGAGCATTGTGATAATGAATTCACATATTTCCTGCTGTGTGAATTTATCCATAAGCAGGAAAGTACAGCCTGTAAGCATCACCGCAACAATGATAAAGAGCGATATGCTTATGAGGTAATTTACTCTGCCCACGCCCGACATTATCAGCGAGCGTAGCGTGCCCTTTTCCTTTTCCTCGGATATTACCGTGGAAGCTATGGTTATCGGCACAAACGCACAGTGCATTGTGGCAAACATCGAAATAAACATACTGCTCATCGGGCCGTCTATACCGTCCTGACTTCCCAGAGCGGTCACCATTATAAACGCAACTGCGGGGTAAATTATCATTATCATCAAGGACGGAAGATTATTGAGCGAATCCTTGCATTGTTTATTCAATATAGCGAGTGTTGTTCTCATTGTGCCAGCTCCTTTCCTGTCAGCTTGAGGAATACCGTACCCAAGTCAGGCTCTGCCGAGTGTATCGCCTTGATTTTTCCGCTGCGGATAAGCTCTGCGATTTGCCCGGCGCTTTCGGGAATATTCGGAATTGACAGCTTTTCTTCGTCTGAGGTAATTATATTAAATTCAGAAACGCTGCAGTGTTTGCGGCAGATCTCAGCGGGATTGCCGCACTCGGCGATATTGCCCTCATTCAGCAATGCGATTCTGTCGCACATGCGGTATGCCTCGTCCATGTTGTGGGTTGTGAGGAATATTGTAGTTCCGTTTTTCTGAAGCTCCTGCATGAGAGTGTGTATCTCGGCGGCTGTGGACGGGTCAAGTCCGCTTGTAGGTTCGTCGAGGAAAAGCAGCTTGGGCTGATGCAAAATAGCGCGGGCAAGCTGCAAACGCTGCTTCATGCCCTTGGACATCTTACCGGCCTTGATTTTTTCACTTCCCGTAAGTCCCACCTTTTCGAGAATACCGCCTATCTGCCCAAAAGGCACATTGTGTATTCCGGCGAAAAGCTTCATGTTATCCATGCAGGTAAGTCGTTCGTAAAGTCCGCAGTTGTCCAATACCGCGCCTATCTCACGGTAGACCTTACGACCTATTCTGCCGCAGTCAGTGCCGAATATTTCCGCACGTCCTCCGCAGGACAGCTGCCCTGTCAATATATTTATAATGGTTGTCTTGCCTGCGCCGGACGGACCGAGCAGACCGAAGATTTCGCCCTCGGAAATATCAAGGGATATTCCCTTTAGCACCTGCTTTTCGCCAAATGCACGGGTTACATTTTCAAGCTTAATTGCGCTCATCGCGGTTCTCCCCCTTATTTTTGTATTCGTCAAAAACCTGTTGATATTTTTTGCTTTCCATTTTGCTTCTGAGCAGCATAGCGCCATAGCTTATGAGCGTACTGATAATAAAGCTTATGACGAATCCTGTCCACGCCTGCCACATATTAAAGGGGAACCAGCGGAATACTGCGGAAAAGGTAGCTGAAAGCACAAAAACACTGATTAACATAAATGTAATTCGATGAAACATCATCATGTTTTTAAAAAATTTATCCGAAAACCATAAATATCTCATCAGCGAAATAACTACAGCCATAAAAAACAATTCAGCGAGAGCCTTAAAGGTTATACCCTGACCGCAAAGCACAAAAAGCTCTGACAATTCCGATATTTTTTCTGAATTTCCTCTCAAGATGATATTGAATATGGAAACAAATATCACCGACAGGGTGAATATCTCGGCTGTTGACGAAAGAATTTTTTTATTTTCGCTGTTTGTATTGTTTTCCAATTTTAATTATCCCCCTTACATGCCTATTTTTCTTCTGAATTCCGCCGCATATTGCCGCGAAACCCACAGCTTTTCTCCGCTGTCCATAGTGAGCAGCAGACGCCCGTCTATGTCCGCCTTGATTGAGCGAATGTGCCGCATGCCTATAATACATGATTTATTCGCGCGGAAGAAATCGGCATTTGGCAACTGTTGCTCCAGCTCGTAGAGCCTGAGCGGCGTTTCATATACATCACCGGCGGTGTAGATGAAAGTTCGTTTATCCGCCGTGTCGATGTAGACCACTTCCGCAGGCTGTAATATGAACGTCTGCCCCTCCCTGACGCCCGTAAGCGTGCAGTTTATTGCACGTATTGCCGTTATCGCCCGTTGTATATCCTCGGTGATTTCGCGGCAGGTTATCGTGACCTCGGGTTCGTCTGCCCTATCGTCTTGAATTATGTGTATTTTCAAATCTCCGCCCCCCTTGCGAGATTAATATAACACATCATAAATCCCGATTGCAAGTGGTTTGGAGCGAGCTGCGGATTTAAGCGACTGACTTGCGGAAAATGAGGGTTAAAAATGAGTTAAAAGTAAAATAAATCATAATTTATATCGGGTGTTCAGGGGCGTTGCCCCCGAACCCCCACGATGGGCGCTGCCCCTCGACCCCGCCAAGAGGGCCTGCCCCCTTGGATTCCCATTGTTGCGTACTCTATGGTAAATTATGATTTACAGTTAAAATCTTGATTTGACATAAAAGCAAGGCTGTGACATAATATTTTTAGTGCTAAAAAATTATAAAACTGAAAAACGGAGATTACTTATTATGAAATGGACTGCAAAATACAAAAAAGCCGTCACATTCAGTTATGACGACGGCGTTTATCAGGATATTCGCTTGGTTGAGATTTTTAACAGGTACGGGCTAAAATGCACTTTCAACCTTAATTCCGGGCTTATGTCGCCCGAATCGGTGTGGTACGGCGAGGGAGTTAAGGTCGAGCGCATGCCGCCGCATATGCTCGCGGACGTGTATGCGGGGCATGAAATCGCCTCCCATTCAGTCGCGCACGGCAATCTCGTAAAAATGGACAGCCATACAATATTTAATGATATAAATCAGGACGTTGCCACGCTTGAAAAGCTGTTCGGCTGTGAGGTTGTGGGATTTGCGTATCCCTACGGTGCAACGGACGACAGAGTGGAGGACGTGCTGAAGCACTGCGGCATCAGATATGCGCGCGGCGTCGATTCCACGCACAATTACAACCTGCCGACGGATTTGCTCAATATTTCTCCCACCTGTCGGCACAAGGAGGAAAATATCTTTGAACTGGCGCAGAAATTCATCGAATTGAAACCCGATAAGCCGCAGGTGTTTTTCCTATGGGGACACAGCTATGAATTTGACATGCAGCAGGGCTGGGAGCGTTTCGAGGAATTCTGCCGCCTCATCTCCGGACATGACGATATTTACTACGGCACATGCGGCGAGGTGTTTTTGCCTTGAGATTTTAATATTTACAAACACAACTGCTGTGTGTTATAATTCAATATATTGAAAGCAACAAAATTGGAGTGAATTTATTTGACACCTTACGAGCAGATGGCTAAATTTGAAATCGGTATGGAAATGGGACTGCTGACGGTTGACGAGCTGCGTGGGTTTCTCACCGAAGCTCTGCGGGGGCAGGATGTGCCTTATATCTACACGGATGTGTATTTCTCGCTTAACAAGGGCAGCGAGGCCGTAATCGAAGCTATATTTTACAATCTTAACGGCAAGTATTCTATGGATAAATCTGACGGCAGTAATTTGCAGCGCATGCTTATTGGCGTTATCAAAAATAAATTTGACGGCGGAGAAATCAACATGGATCAATGCGTGCATTACCTGCACGAGCTGACAAATTATTTTGAGTGCGGCTGGAACTTGCTGTCTCTTGACGAATATTACCGTCTGACCAAGAGCGGCTACCACAGCGAGGACGAATTTAACTCTATTCTCGACAAAATATTCTCGCAGGCTTTGTAGGTTAAGATGATTATTTTGTTGAATAAGGTACAGAATTATGAGTTTTGAAAGAGAGCAGTATTGGAAACGTTGTTTTGATACTATCAAGAATGGATATAACGATAATTAACGAAAGAAGAAATTTTGCAATTTTACTATATTGTAAATTCATATTTTGTGTGCAATATGTATAATAATTATGAGGTGATTATTTTGGGGATATTTTATGTAGGAATAACTGATACTAAGTGGTTCTCATTATTGAAAGAGGATTATAAAAAAGGGAAGCTTAGTAAATATATTAATTTTTGGACTCTAGGAATGAAAAAGTTTAAGGCACTTGAAGCAGGAGACCTTTTCTTATTTAAACTGCATAATAGGAAATCAACGGGAGAAAATGGTGAAATAGTCGGAGGAGCTTTCTTCTCGCATTACGAGATATTAAGTATATATGATGCATGGGAAAAGTATGGCCGAGGTAATGGCAGGGAATCTTTGCAAGTTATGCAAGATTCTTTAAAAGAAATGCGAGAAAAAAATAATCTTCAATCAAATATAAGTATTGGCTGCATCATACTTAAGGATGCATTTTTCTTTGATAAGTGGATTGATGAGCCTATTGATTGGAATAAAAATATAGTTAGTGGTAAAAAATACTACACAGACGAACAGGTTGGAGCTGAATTGTATCGAACTGTTTGGAACTGTATAAATGGAAAATATAAATCAGATGAAGATATAATTGCGGAAATTGACACAGAAATGGAAGCTCTGCAATTAGAAGGGCAAGAAAGATTAGAATTAATAAAAGTAAGGGTAAATCAAAGTGTTTTCAGAGATCGAGTGTTGAACAAATACCATACTTGTTGTTTGTGTAAGATGGAAAACCCTGCATTATTAAAAGCTAGTCATATTAAGCCATGGGTAGCAAGTTCTTCAAAAGAAAAACTAGATGTAGAAAATGGTCTTTTGCTTTGTCCAAACCACGACGCACTATTTGATGCTGGTTTTATATCATTTTTGAATGATGGTAATATAATTATTTCAAAAAGGCTTAGTAGTATGGATTGTAGATGCGCAAATATCGATCCATCAATGAAGATTTCACTTTCAGACGCAAATAAGAAATATATTGAATACCATAGAAAGAATGTGTTTTTCGACGAAGAAGAATAAAATAATTGGTAAATAAAAAAGAATGTTAAAGTGGTGCTAACTTTAAATATTGATATTTTATTTACCCAAAGACCTCGACAACTTCTAGGTTGTAAAATTAATTAACAAAAGAAAAATGGATGTTTCAACATCTAATTTCAGTCAAAAGTTTTTATTTACATACTATAAATGAACGTGACTTAGTAGTTTTATACAAATTATCAATCGTATTTGATATGTAATAAAACTTAACAAGATAATATGATTGCATTTATTTGTATAATTCAACGAATATTATCATTTATAGTACATATAAAGGCACCAAGCCAATGTAAGGTTTTAGAACACTAAATATACCGATTTTGGCTTAAAAAAGTAAAAAATAGGTATTCCCCATTTCCAAAAACAATATTAGATTTTAGTGAATTGGATCGTTGAACACTCAAGTTAGGTTGAAAGAATAATTGTCTTTCCATTTTTGAATATATTTCCATGTGAATAAAATCATCACGTCGCATAAATCATTGAAACAATTTAAACGCAGGTGCGATTATTATTGCACACTGCGTTTTTTATTCATTAACAGCCTTGACAAATACCCCTGAGGGGTATATAATTAAGATAAAGTTTGCAGAGAACCGGGGTGTTATTTTGGAAGAGAAAAGGGAATGCTGTTGTCATAAGACGAAGGAGCGTTCTGATGAGGAATACAAAAGCCTTATTAACCGCCTCAACCGAATTGAGGGACAGATTCGCGGCATCAGGGGCATGGTGGAGAAAAGCGCGTACTGCCCTGATATATTGATTCAGGTAGCCGCTGCCAACGCCGCACTCAATTCATTCACTAAGGAATTATTGGCCAATCATATCAAAACATGCGTTGCGCAGGATATTCGCGACGGAAAGGACGAAACTATTGACGAACTGGTTTCGACCTTGCAGAAATTGATGAAATAGAAACGGAGGAAGTATAATGCAGCAATATACAATTACGGGCATGAGCTGCGCCGCATGCAGTGCGCGTGTGGAGAAAGCTGTGTCCAAGGTCAAGGGCGTCACCTCCTGCTCAGTCAGCCTGCTGACTAATTCAATGGGCGTAGAGGGAACGGCTTTACCTGCAGAAATTATAGCGGCTGTCGAGGCGGTCGGGTACGGCGCATCGATAAAAGGTGCGGATAATGCGCAGAAAAATGGGACTTCGGACAGTGAGAGAATGCTTGAGGACAGAGAAACGCCTGCGCTTAAACGCCGCCTGATTGCCTCGCTTGTGTTTTTGATTGTTTTAATGTATATCTCCATGGGGCATATGATGTGGAACTGGCCTTTGCCGTCCTTTTTTGACGGAAATCACGTTGCAATGGGACTTGTGCAGCTTTTACTGACCGTTGCAATTATGGTGATAAATCAGAAATTTTTCATCAGCGGCTTCAAAAGTCTGTGGAACAAAGCTCCAAATATGGATACACTTGTAGCTCTGGGCGCGGGGGCGTCGTTTGTGTACAGCACCTATGCGCTGTTTGCAATGACTGACGCTCAGGTCAAGGGAGACACTCAGGCGGTCATGCATTACATGCATGAATTTTATTTTGAATCCGCAGCCATGATACTCGCGCTCATTACTGTGGGCAAGATGCTCGAAGCGCGCTCCAAGGGCAAAACCACCGACGCGCTCAAAAGCTTGATGAAGCTCGCCCCCAAGACTGCGACCTTGCTCAAAAACGGAGAAGAAATCACCGTCCCTATTGAGCAGGTGAAAAAGGGAGATATTTTCGTAGTCCGACCGGGTGAAAATATACCCGTGGACGGTATTGTGCTGGAGGGCAGCAGCGCGGTAAATGAATCCGCGCTGACGGGCGAGAGCGTTCCTGCCGATAAGTCGGAGGGCGATGAGGTTTCGGCGGCAACGGTGAATCAGTCGGGCTTTCTGCGCTGTGAAGCCTCACGTGTGGGCGAGGATACAACTCTGTCGCAAATAATTCGCATGGTGAGCGATGCGGCGGCAACTAAGGCACCGATTGCCAAGGTCGCAGATAAGGTTTCGGGGGTTTTCGTTCCTGTCGTGATAGCAATTGCGCTGGTGACTACCGCCCTGTGGCTGCTTGCAGGCGAAAACGTCGGCTTTGCTCTGGCGCGTGGAAATTCTGTGCTGGTGATAAGCTGCCCTTGCGCGCTTGGTCTGGCAACGCCTGTTGCGATTATGGTGGGCAGCGGCGTGGGAGCAAAGCACGGTATACTTTTCAAAACTGCCGCCTCACTTGAAGCGACAGGCAAGACACAAATTGTAGTGCTCGACAAAACAGGCACGATTACAAGCGGTGAACCTAAGGTTACGGACATTCTGCCGGCAGATGGCATGAGTGAGGAGGAGCTTTTGCGGCTTGCCCACTCTCTCGAAAAAAAGAGCGAGCATCCGCTAGCCCGTGCGATACTCACATTCGCCGAGGGGCGTAGTATTGCCGCCGCCGAGGTTTCGGATTTTCAGGCTTTCCCCGGCAGCGGTCTATCGGCTAAGCTGGACGGAGCGCTGCTGGAGGGCGGCAATCCGAATTTTATCGGCAGCCGCGCGGAAATCCCTGTCGATATGAAAGAAGCCTCCGAAAATCTTGCCAACGAGGGTAAAACTCCGCTGTTTTTCAGCCGCAACGGTAAGTTTATCGGTATCATAGCCGTTGCCGACGTTATTAAAGAAGACAGTCCGCAGGCTGTGCGTGAATTGCAGAACATGGGTATTCGGGTGGTCATGCTGACAGGTGACAACGAGCGCACCGCCAAGGCTGTCGGCAGACAGGCGGGAGTTGATGAAGTAATTGCCGGAGTTCTGCCCGACGGCAAGGAAAGCGTCATACGCAGGCTCAAGGAGAGCGGCAAGGTCGCGATGGTCGGCGACGGTATCAATGACGCGCCTGCACTCACCCGCGCGGATATAGGCATTGCAATCGGGGCGGGCACGGACATCGCAATAGACTCGGCGGACATCGTGCTGATGAAGAGCCGGCTTATCGACGTCCCCGCTGCAATCAGACTCAGCCGCGCGACTTTGCGGAATATACACCAGAATTTATTCTGGGCGTTTATATATAACGTCATCGGGATTCCGCTGGCGGCGGGTGTATGGATTCCTCTGCTGGGCTGGCGACTCAATCCAATGTTTGGTGCGGCGGCCATGAGCCTGTCGAGCTTCTGCGTGGTATCAAACGCCTTGCGTCTGAACTTTTTCAACATCCGAAGCCCGCGCCGTGACAGAAAAATTCGGCAGACAAAAACAAAATCAACAGAAATTAAGGAGAGTAAAACTATGGAAAAGACAATGAAAATTGAAGGTATGATGTGCGGTCACTGCTCAGGCAGGGTTAAGATGTGCCTTGAAGCACTCCCCGAGGTGGACGAGGCAGTTGTAAGTCACGAAAGCGGCACAGCCGTTCTCAAGCTTAATGCTGATGTATCCGACGATGTACTGAAAAAGGTTGTGGAAGATCAGGGTTATAAAGTAATTTAATATCCTTCTGAAAAAGCTGACATAAACAAATAAATCATAATTTATATGCGTGACGTCCACTCGAAAATCAAAGATTTTCTTGTTAGATTTTTTATCATATGCCACGCATATGATAGGGCTTCGCATTTTTCCTATTGCTGGTTGTTCTTGCACTTTGGTTTTGTAGGGGCTTTGCCCCCACACCCCCACGAAGGGCGCTGCCCCTCGACCCCCCCAAGAGGGCCTGCCCCCTTGGATTCCCGGCGTTGCGTACTCTATGTTAAATTATAATTTATTGTGCAGATATTACATATCAAACAAACTCACCTGATTGCTCTCCGCCATGCCGTCCAGCACTCCGGCGTTTTCGAGAATTTCCATAACGCCCTTTGAAACT
>JAQXFQ010000204.1 GCA_029005175.1 Bacillota bacterium | reverse complement strand
ATAACAATAGATAAAAGCTACGTAGCCGCGCCGGCTGAGGATTGATGATAAATCATAATTTACCATAGAGTACGCAACAATGGGAATCCAAGGGGATACCGCCATTCCTTGAATGGCGGCGGTCCTCTTGGCGGGTCCAGGGCAGCGCCTTGGTGGGGGTGTGGGGGCAACGCCACCACAAAACTAAAGTGCAGCAAAAACTTGCAATAGGAAAACACACCCATGCGAAGCCTATAAAAGACTAACGAGAAAATCGAAGATTTGCGAGTGGACGTCACGCAGATACACCCAATATAAATTATGATTTATAGATAAAACCACCACCGACCGAATGTAATCTAAAAGATACATTCGGTCGGTGGTGATTTTTGCCCCGTAAATCGGAGCTATATTAAAGGAGTTAATACTAATTTTCAATAAAAGTACGACAAAAAATCTTCGCAAAAAACCATATACGCAAGTTTTTTGCTCGATTTTTTTGTACTTTTTTAATTGAAAATTAGTATAAGAGAAAAAGTCTAATAGTTGCGTCCGCCGTTGCCGAAGAAATCCGAGAAGAAATCTTCGTAGCTGTTTGAACCGCCTTTATTATTTCCGTTGTCAGATTCCGTGGCGGGTTCTTCTGTCGCTCCCGTATCTTCGAGCAGAGTTATTGTAATCTCATAGGTGCTGGATACCGACTTGGCGGTAGCGGGGCGGTACATGGTGAGCTTCACCTTGTCGCCGGGCTTCTTTTCAAATATTATATCCTGAAGCTGTGAGAGACTCTTGATTCTTTTGCCGTCGCAGTGGGTAATTATATCATACACCTGCGCCTTGCCGTTGAGGTCTGACTCAGCGTCTATTGAATAAATCTGCAGACCTGCGGGAATGCCCTGGCTCTCGTATGCGCTGGAGATAGTGACGCATGTGATGCCGAGCTTTACTCTGCCCTGCACATAGCCGTAATTGATGAGGTCATCCACTACAGCCTTGACTGTGGTTGAAGGAATGGCAAAGCCCATGCCCTCGTAGCCTGTCGCGGAAATCTTTGAGGTATTCACGCCTATTACCTGACCGTACATGTTTACAAGCGCGCCGCCCGAATTACCCGGGTTTATTGCGGCATTGGTCTGGATATATCTCATTGCGCTGGTTGATTCCATATCGTCGGTGTCAATAATTCGGTCAATGCCCGAAACTATGCCGTCTGTAATCGAGCCTGCAAACTGCACGCCGCCGGGGTTGCCTATGGCAATAACATAATCGCCCAGCACAAGCTTGCTGCTGTCGCCCAGCTCACAAGCCGGCAGGTCTTTCGCATTCACCTTGAGCACGGCAAGATCAGAGCGGGTATCGTAGCCGATAACCTTAGCGTCATAGGTTTTGCCGTCGCTGGTGATTACCGAAACCTGATATTTATTGCTGTCGCCGATAACATGAGAGTTGGTAATGATATATCCGTCCGAGCGGAGTATAATGCCCGAGCCTTCACTGCTGTTTGCGGAATTATAGCTTATATTGTCGGTGGTAATTACGCTGACAATAGACGGTCTGACCTTTGCGGCGACCTGCGCGGGCGTCAGTTGATCCTCTGTGCCCTTTATTGTTGTGTCGGTCTGAGGAGTTTCCGCCATGCTGAGACTGAAATCCGAGCCTGATGTGCTGACTGCTGACTTAGCCCCGGAGAAAGCACGATATATGCCTATGGACGAGAGACTGATTACCGCCACCGCCGCAACGCCGATGAAAATTCCCGCTATCAGCTTGGCAGTGCCGCTCATCTGCTTTTTGGGAGGAGCGGGCGGCGTTGCAGGCTGCTGCGCCGAATTATTGGCGGCAGCGTTATTATAGACCGCGGGAACATAGGTCTGCGGCTGCGGGTGATACTGCGGATTTCCCGGATTATACGCCGTCTGCTGCGGAGCCGAAGGATTGCCCTGATAAGGCGGATAACTGCGGACTACCGGACGGCGCACCGGCTGAGGATTTACCGGCTGATAATTATTTTGCTGAGGCTGTACCGGTGAGCCGGCAGGCTGAGCGACAGGAATTGTCGGGGCTGCTGTTTCTTCGCCTGCTGAGTCCTGAACCGCTTGATTCCCGTTTACCTGAGGCTGCTGTTCCGTGTTCGGCTGATTTTCTTCAAATTCACTCATTAAATTCATTCCCCTTTTCAAAAATTAATGCAACTTTATAAAGCTCATCTTTATTTACTATGATAAACCTATCATTTGTTGAATATGAAATGCATTTGTGATAAGTTAATGATTAATTTTCGGCTGCAAATGAACGATAAATTATAATTTAGCTGCGTGACGTCCACTCGAAAATCAAAGATTTTCTTGTTAGTCTTTTTATAGGCTTCGCATATGTGCGTTTTTCTGTTTTTGCTTTTTTCTTGCACTTTAGCTTTGTGGTGGCTTTGCCCCCACACCCCCACGAAGGGCGCTGCCCCTCGACCCCGCCAAGAGGACCTGTCCCCTTGGATTCCCATTGTAGGTGTCCTACTTTAGTGCTACTGTAAATTATCATTTATCTTTCTTATTTACCATTCAATGCTTTAAATTCTTGCCGCCCTCCGACGCCTCGGGCAATGTAAATATCACATTACAGTATTTTCCCTCAGCGCTTTCGGCTCGGATAGTGCCGCCGTGCAGCGATATTATTGTCTTGACTATAAAAAGTCCCAGCCCGACGCCCTGCTTATCAAAGCTGCGACTCTTATCCGTCTTATAAAAACGCTCGAAAATATGCGGCAGCTCGTCTGAGGGCACACCTATGCCGCTGTTGCATATGCTGACGCTGGCCACCTTGCTCTTGACCGAAACACTCACTCGGATATAGCCGCCGTCGTTGGTAAACTTGACCGCGTTGTCCATCAGATTGTAGACCACCTGATGAATCAGATCGGCGTCGCCGTTGACGGTAGTGGGGCGCAGCTCCTCAAGCCCCTGTATCTCGATGTGTTTTTCATCAATACGATGCTCAAACGACAGCATTGTATCGAATATAGTTTCACATAGGTTAAATTTCTGCCTGTTCAGCTTCATTTCGCCGCTGTCTATCTTGGACAAATCGAGCATTGAGCGCACAAGACGGGCAAGACGCTTGGTTTCGGCGGAAACTATGCGCAGATACTGCCCCTGCTTTTCATACGGAATAGTACCATCGAGTATGCCGTCAATAAACCCTGAAATGGTAGTCATAGGAGTTTTCAACTCGTGCGATACATTGGCAATAAAGCTGCGGTTCATGCTTTCGCTCACCGAAAGCTTAGTTGCCATTTCATTGAAAGCAACTGCAAGCTGACCCACTTCGTTTTCACTGGTGACAGGCACGCGCACAGAGAAATCTCCCTCGGCAAATTTACCTGCCGCCCGCGCCATCTGACGCAGCGGTCTTACCTGCTGATAGGTCAGCATGTAAACCAGTCCGAAGGATATTATAGATGCGATTATAACCGCAATAGTGACTATTCTGAAAATATCGCTGCGAAAAACCGAAATTGTAGAGGCTGATGACGCCACAAACACAAATCCTGCGATATATTCATTTCCCTTGTCATCAGCCGCAATAAACGGCACCGAAACGATAAAGTGATTCTGATTGTAAATACCGCCCAGCTTATCGGTGGTGCGGTATTCCTTTACCCTGGCGGCGTTGGCGATGATTGAAGCCGAGATTATGGTCTGGGTGTGGCGGCATTTAAAAGGAACTTCGGGATCCTGGGAGGCATAGAGATATTCCTCCGAGCAGATAACCGTATTTCCGCCCGCGTCGACTATGAATATATCCGCGCCGCAGCTGGAACTGAGCATGCCCAGCGTCGAACGCAGCTTCTCCTTGCCCGCGTCGGTTATGTGATATTCTATGGTTTCCTTGCCCTCATCATTTTTAACAGGCACGGACACGAGAAAGGAATTCATTCCGTCCGCCACGATATGCGCATTTTCCGCCAAGGTCTGCTGTTTTTCATCCTGCCAGCGGTTTGAAATAAGGGTGGCCATTATCAGCCCCAGCATAACAAAGCTGCAAATCAGCAGCGCGGAGGTTACAAACAAATATTTGGTGAAAAGCGTACGGGAAACCATATGTCTGACATCGGAGAAAAAACCTTTCACCTTGTCCGTAACATAATGCATCCAACGGGGGAGCTTGGATTTAACCTCTCCCCCGTTGTTTGCCGCATCATCTTTTAAATTTTCCGGATTAAACTGCATATCACAATATTACTTTACTTCAAATTTATAGCCTACGCCCCAGACAGTCTTGAGCGACCACTGATCGCTGACGCCCTCGAGCTTCTCACGCAGACGCTTGACATGTACATCAACCGTGCGGCTGTCGCCGTAATAATTGAAACCCCACACCTCGTCCAGAAGCTGATCGCGCGAGAACACACGATTGGGATTGCTTGCCAGATGATAAATGAGTTCCATCTCTTTTGGCGGGGTATCGACCTGTACACCGTTTACCTTAAGCTCATAGTTGTTGAGATTGATTGAAAGCTTGTCGAACGTAACAACCTTCTTTTCGTTCGGATCCTGCTTGCCGCTTCTGCGGAGAACCGCCTTGATGCGAGCCAGAACCTCTTTAGTCTCAAACGGCTTTACAACGTAATCATCCGCGCCCAGTTCCAAACCCAGCACCTTATCAAATGTTTCACCCTTGGCGGTAAGCATAATGATGGGGCACTGCGACTTTTTGCGAATCTCGCGGCACACCTGCCAGCCGTCCTGCTCGGGGAGCATTATATCCAGCAGTATGATGTCGGGGTTTTCCTGATCAAAGCACTCGACAGCCTTGCGTCCGTCGTGTGCCAAAGAAACTGTATAGCCTTCTTTTTCCGCGTAAAGTCTCAGCAGCTCGCAGATATTCTGATCGTCGTCAACTATAAGTATTTTTCCTGTTTCCATTTTAAAAAATCCTGCCCTTCGATATAAAAATAAAATTATGTTTTTTCAGCAAATAGCAGATAGAAATGCAGCGTTCTCCGCAATCGTCAATATAGCATTTCACATACTATTTCCCCATGTTAATTATTATAAACTATTTTAGTGTGAATTGTTTGATATTTTATTAATATCACAAGAAAATTTTTCATTTTTTCAAAAAAGCCCTGAAAATTGGCATTTCCGAGCATTTTCGGCGAATTATTTTGGTGAAAATATTCTGCAATTTCACGTATTTTATTATATTTTCAGGATGAAAAGTTGTAAGAAAAGTTGTAAATTCAAGTTACGTAAAAATTGCAGCTTGTCTTGCCATAGCGATATAATTATACTACCAAATGTCCGTCAATTCAATCATTATCTGTAAATAATTTCAATACAAGCGTATATTACAGCTCCCCTGATTATTTGAGGTGCTCTTACCTCGAAGGCGAGCTTTTGGATGACTGATATTTAAAATTATATTGCGAAGGAAAATTTTTTAACAAAATGCCAAAGATATTACATCTGTATATTTACCCACTGAAATCATATCATATTCTCAAACATTAACACATCACGCAATAAAAACTTGGACATAAGCTGAAGCCGATGAATTTTCCACCGATTATCTGCATAATTATCCCCATTTTGTCAACAATTCGGATGTATAGATAATTTTATCAACACCGCCCGCCGCATGTTTTCCACAGTGGACGGTGGATTTGGGGGAATTCTATTGAGCAAAAAAAATCATGATTCGGGCATAAAACACATGCCTTGCTGGACGTCCGGCGAAGTACCCGCAAAATATCCATGGATGAGCGAAGACGAATTCTGCGAAGTTTGCGTGATTGGCGGAGGCATAACAGGTGCGCTTTGCGCGCTGTCAATCGCAGAAAAAGGACACAGCGTCATGCTTATTACCTCTAACGAAATCGGCTTCGGAGCCACTGCCTGTGCCTCTTCCGCCGTAGAAGCCGACATGGGACGCACACTAACTGACCTTGAACGCATTACAAGCATTGATGCGGCTCTGGATTTATACGCCATGGGACGTGAAGCTCTGGACGAATTGGAAAATCTCTGCCACTCGCTTGATGCTTCCGAGGGAAAATGCGGATATAAGTGTAATTTCAGTAGGCATGATTCTCTGATATACACCGATGACGATAGTGAACTCGAACTTTTAAATCACGAATATCTCGCCCGCAAGCACAACGGCTTTGAGAGTACTTATATTACCCGTGAAACGGCGAGAGATTCATTTTCCTTCGACATGTGCGGCGGTGTATTGACTAAGGAATTCGGCGGCAGCTTGAACCCCTACCATCTCACCCACCTCTGCCTTATACGCGCTGAGGCGTTGGGTGTCAAGATATTTGAACACACCCAGGCCGAAGAAATTGAAACGCCTAAAAACGGCGGCTCGGGGGTTAAAATCATCACCTCTACCCGCCGCACTATACACGCAGACAAGCTGGTGCTGGCAACGGGAAGTGAGGGAATCGAATCGTTGCTTACCTCCTGCCGCCGCCGCACGGTATATTCCGCGATAACCCGCAAAATTTTACCCGAAAACGACAGCGGATGGCCGGGACATTGCGTGATCCGCACCTTCAGCAACCCATGTATAACTTATTCCTTTACCCCCGGCGGACGAATATCAGCGAGCGGTCTGGAAAGCAGATTTCTTGCTTCGGGAGGAAAACTCGGCGGTCTAATAAATATGCCTGCCGCACAAAAGAGCAAATTTGCACATTTGGAGGATTCAATAAGATTTTTATTTCCTGCAATGTCCTCTACACGCGTTGAATTTATCCATGAATGCCAATATTTCACCGCGCCCGACGGATTGCCGCTCATTGGGGAGCATCCGGATTATCCTGACTGCTTTTTTGCCCTTTGCACAGGGAAGAACACCGTGCTATACTCAAAATTGGCGGCTAAACTGATCGCAGACGAAATAGAAGAGCTGTACAGCGAAGATTTGGCAATGTTCAAACCTACACGATACAAATAAAATTAAACTACAAGGCGGGAAACTTAATGTGATTTTCCGCCTTGTAGTTTTTATAAAAAAACACTAATAAACAAAAAAGCACCTGCTTTTTGCAGATGCTTCAACCGGTACACTCAAAACCGAACAAAGGAAAGGAGGAGGAAAGAGCAATCCAAAGAAATTGGACAAGCCCTCGACCTATTAGTACTGCCAAGCTGAACATCTCACGATGCTTACACATGCAGCCTATCAACCTTGTAGTCTACAAGGGGTCTTACCAGATTAATCTGTGGGATAT
>JAQXFQ010000203.1 GCA_029005175.1 Bacillota bacterium | reverse complement strand
AATGAGCTTATCCTTGGAAATTTCCTTGAGCAGCTCCATTATCTGAACGCTTGTTTCGGAGTCGAGGGCGCCGGTCGGTTCGTCTGCCAGGAGAATTTCGGGATTGTTGACAAGTGCGCGGGCTATTGCAACTCGCTGCATCTGACCGCCGGACATCTGATTCGGCTTTTTGTGGAGCTGGTCGCCCAGACCGACTTTTTGCAGAACCTCGGCTGCCCTCTTGCGGCGTTCGGATTTTGATACGCCCGACAGGGTCAGCGCAAGCTCAACATTCGAGAGAACTGTCTGGTGGGGAATAAGGTTGTAATTCTGGAAGACAAATCCGATAGAGTGATTGCGATAAGAATCCCAATCGCTGTCCTTAAACTGTTTGGTGGATTTGCCGTTAATGCTCAAATCACCGCTGTCGTATCTGTCAAGACCGCCAATTATATTGAGCATAGTGGTCTTGCCGCAGCCTGACGGACCGAGTATGGATACAAACTCATTTTCGCGGAATTCAATGCTGATTCCCTTGAGAGCCTGTACTTTGGTATCGCCACTGACGTATGACTTGACTATGTCTGTAAGCTTGAGCATAATCAACGCCTCTTATCATTAGTTTATTTTTCCTTTTGATGTCAAAAGTATACAATCGCAATATAAACTGAATTTAAACTAATGGAGTGCAATTTATAATTATATAATTAATAAATTATGAATTATAAATTGAGCAGGAGTGGCAAAATAGATGAATAAATCATAATTTAGCGGAGAGTACGCAACGCCGGGAATCCAAGGGGACTGGTCCTCTTGGCGGGGTCGAGGGGCAGCGCCCTTCGTAGGGGCGTGGGGGCAACGCCACCACAAAACTAAAGTGCAAGAAAAACTTGCCATAGGAAAAGTACCCATGCGAAGCCCATAAAAAGACTAACAAGAAAATCTTTGATTTTCGAGTGGACGTTATGCAGATAAATTATGATTTATTGTGCAGCTTTACATATTTACCAGCGCACTATCACCACGCCGTCGGGCATAAGCTTGCCGTTGTCGTAGAGGTTGGAGAAGAATACCTCTTTGCCATCCATGTAGGGTGTTTCGACGACCTCATTGGAGCAGTTGATTATGATTTTAAGCTGATGATTTTCGTTGTCCAGCTTGATATACTCGATTACGCGGTCATTTTGAATTTCGTTGGGAAAGTGGAAATTGCGGCTGCGGAAAAGCGGCTGAGACTTGCGAAGCTGCACAAGGCGTTTTACCATATTTATGCGGTCGTCAAACTCACCGGCTTCGATTTTATCCCACGGCATGCAGCGGCGGCAGTCGGGGTCGGGTCCGCCGTCCATTCCGATTTCCGTGCCGTAGTAGATACAGGGACTGCCGGGCATGGTAAAGAGAATAGCCATCTGCTGATAAACGATGTTCATGTTCTTTTTGTCGCGGCGGAAAATTCTCTCGGTGTCATGAGAATCCAGCAGGTTAAAGAGAACGTCGTTGGTGTGCTGCATATACATTGTATAGCAGCGGTTTACCATGAATTCAAAGTCGGATTTCTTGCGCGAGGTGTCTATCCAGAAGTCGGTGATGCTGCTGGAAAGAGGATAGTTCATAACCGAGTCGAATTCATCGCCGCGCAGCCACGGCATGGCATTGTGCCATATCTCGCCGAGAATGTAGAAATCGGGGTTGATATGCTTGAGGGTGTAGCGCAGCGTCTTGCAGAACTGGTGGGATATTTCGTTTGCCACGTCGAGACGGATGCCGTCGATGCCGAAATTCTTTGCCCAGTATTCCACCACGCCCACCAGATAATCCACCACCTCGGGATTGTTGGTGTTGAGCTTGGGCATGTTGGCGTAGAAGCCGAATGAGAAGAATTTGCCGTCGCGGGTGTCCCAGCGGTTGAAATCTATCGGCCATTCATTTATCATAAACCAGTTGTAATACTTGGATTGAGGGCCGTTTTTCAGCACATCCTGCCACGGCTCAAAATATTCGCCGCAGTGGTTGAATACGCCGTCCAGCATGACCTTGATTCCCTTGGAGTGGGCGGTTTCCACCAGATTGCGGAAGGTCTCTTCGTCGCCGAAATTGTGGTCTATTTTCATGTAGTCGGTGGTATTGTATTTGTGAGTTGACGGAGCCTCAAATATAGGGGTGACGTAAATGCCGTTTATGCCCAGATCGGCCAGATAATCCAGCTTGTTGATGATGCCCTGCAGGTCGCCTCCGTAATATTCGTCGTTGGTGACGGCCTGTGTGTCGTCTGCCCACGGCTTAGTTTCCGGGGGATTTATAGCGGGATTGCCGTTGCAGAATCTCTCGGGGAATATCTGATACCACACAGTGTCGTTTACCCACTTCGGAGTGAGGTTTATGTCGGCGGGATTCATCCACGGGAAGGTGAAGCACTGGAGCATTTTGCCCTCCAAATGCCACTGCTCCTCGCTGAGCACGCCATCCTCGAAATAATACCATGTCTCGCGCTCACCGCCGTAATTTGCCTGCGTCACCAGCTCAAAGAAATAGCGGCAGCGTTTGTACTGCGGTACTATCGTGGTGGTCCACCAAAGCTGATGAGCCAGACGCTTTTTAAACGGTACCGGCAGACGCACGCCCTCCCAGGCCTGCTGTGCGCCGAGTATGCCGGTGGCGAAGGGATCGCCGTAGTGAATGTATACTTCCTCCACATCATAGCCTGTCTTGAGATTTACGATAAGTTCATTGTTGTTGTTCATGTAGCAATAATTGTCGCTGCAAATATGGTACACTGCTTCAAATTTCATAATCAAGACCGTCCTTTCTCCCGGCAAAGCCGTAAAGCGATAGGTTTTCTGAATTTCACAGGCTTAAAATACTCTCTTAATTAAAATCTGCGTTTTATACTACTCTCCGATTGAAAGAAGAACAGTATAATATCTGATTAATATACCGCATATTGTCATTTATTATACAATCTTTTGGAAAAAAAATCAACCTGCATACCTCCAACATAAGGGGGATATGCAGGCAATAAACTGTTACAAATGCGAAAAAATCGACATAAATTACAATGCCTCGACAGTTAAGCGTCAGTCAACAATGACCTCCACACTGCTGTCGTCAAGCGGCTTGCTGTCAGCAGGCGCTGAGTTTTTTGGAGAAGCGTCGCCCGTCTGCTGCAATTCATCAAGCTTAGACTTGAGTTCTTCGATTTCGTACTTTTGCAGTGAAACTACCGAGCCAAGCTCCTCGACCTTTGAGGTAAGCTCTGCTATCTGACACATATATTTGAATGCGATGTAATAGAGCAGACCAATAAACGGAACTGTGACGACAAGCGCGTATCCATATGCCATATGTGTCATGTCTGCCACGTAATAAGTAAGCTCCGGCCACACGCCGTAAATGAACAGCAGCGTTGCGGGCAGACTCCACATAAGAAAGGCCGATTCCTTAATCTGGCTGCGAAGCATTCTCTTAAAAAGGAAAGCTATAACGAATATGCTTATCGAAATCATAATTAAGCGCACTGCTACGTTAAGCCCGATGTCGGTCTTATCGAGGTAATCGATCCACGCGCGCATGCTTTCCCCTAGATAGATAATAATTTGGTTGAGGACGTTGATTATTTCGTTCAATGTATGTTCACCGCTCTTTTGTTAATTATCATAAAAAATTATAGCATAATTTTTTAATATTTACAATGATTTTTTTTAACATTTAAATAAAAATGTAAAATCAACCGCAAATGAGCAAAAGCTGTAAATAATAAAAAAGCAATCCCGCGCAATGAATTTAGTGTCATGCCCGGGATTGCTTTTTATATGGCTTTATCTTGAATTATTCGTTTGTTGTATCTACAGGCTCCTTGGCTTTCTCGAAAATATCGAGAACTTCCTGAGAGGGAGCTTTGGTGAGCAGTGAAACCACAACGGCGGCTATAAGTCCGCAGAAGAAACCGGGAACGATTTCGTAAATGCCCGTGATGTCGGTGAGGAATGCATACCATACAGCGTCAACCACAAAGCCTGTCACTATGCCTGCCACAGCGCCGGGATATGTAAATCTCTTCCAGTAGAGAGCCAGCAGAATGGCAGGACCGAATGCCGATCCGAAGCCGCCCCATGCACACTCTACCAGTGCCATAATGCCTTCACAGCTCGGACTGCTGGCTATAATAAACGCAACCACGGCGATAATTACAACTACAATGCGACCGGCCCACATCATTTCCTTGTTTGAGGCTTTTTTTCTGATAACCGACTTGTAAACGTCGGAGGAAAACGCAGAGGAGGAAGCAAGAAGCTGAGAATCGGCGGTGCTCATGGACGCAGCGATAATTGCCGACAGCAATATTCCGGCGATAAATGCGGGGAATAATTTTCTGACCATATTGATAAACACCAGAGACTGTGAATCTACGATAGAATCGCCGAGGTACTGTCTGCCGATGAGACCGACTATGGAAGCGCAGGAAAGAATGAGCACGATCCAGCCGATACCTACAATCTGAGATTTTTTCATTTCCTTTTCAGACTTGATGGAGATGTATCTGATAAGAATGTGGGGCATGCCGAAGTAGCCGAGACCCCAGCCGAGACCTGTGATTATGTCGGCGATGCTCTGCCAGTTAAGTGAACCGCCGGAAAGAATATTGAAATAATTTTCAGGCAGAACAGTGCTTCCTGCCGCCACAAAGTCGGGTGCGTTCATCGCGATAACAGCTATAATCGGACAAAGCATAAGCGCAGCCAGCATGAGCAGCCCCTGGAAGAAGTCTGTCCAGCAGACAGCGTTAAAGCCGCCGAGGAAGGTGTATAAAACGATAATTGCGGTGGCCGCAATCATTGCGATGCGCGGGTCTATGTTCAGCACAGAGTTAAAGAGCGTGCCGCAGGCAGAAATGCTGGACGCGGCATAAATGCAGTAGACTACTACAAAAACTATTGCGGAGATAATCTGAAGCGCCTTGTTCTTTGAGAGAAATCTGTTGGTGAGAAACTGCGGAATGGTAATGGAGTCGTTGGCCCTGATGGAATATCTGCGCAGGCGCGGAGCCACAAAAAGCCATGCGGCGATAGTACCCAGCAGCAGACCCACTGCAATCCAGACCTTTCCCACTCCGTAGAGATAGATGGAGCCGGGAAGTCCCATGAGCACCCATGCGCTCATATCTGAAGCACCCGCGCTCAGAGCCGCCACGAAGCCGCCCATGTTTCGTCCGCCCAGGAAGTATTCCTTTTCGCCTTCACTCTGTCTGCCCTTGAAGAAGAAGTAGATGCCTACTCCTATAACCAGGACAAAATACAGAATGATTGCACTAAGCTCGACATAATTCAACACAATCATCCTTTCGTACCCATTGCAGGGTAAATAAATTATCTGCAATATATCATGCACAAAAGGATAATTTTACCCCCAATTTTAAATGTACAGATATATTTAACATTTAACATTATATTTGAACATTAACAAATTGTCAACAACTTTTACTCATTAAGTATTAAGCCTTAAGCATTTATATAACCATGTGAACATGCTGATAATTGCATGCTCACATGGTTAATGATATTTTTCTATTGATTTATTGTCTGTATACGGGACAGGGGCATGCAGATAACTGCACGCCCCTTGCCATGTAATATATTAATTTTCGATTTGCAAGAAGTAAAACCACAGGTGTAAGTTGTAATTAATTTACGCCAAAGTTTCTCACGGCTACCGAGCTGTAACCTGTCATGCCGCTGTCCTGATTATAGATGAAGAACTCGACAGACTGATATGATTTACCTGTGTAGGTCAGGGTTACATATTTATCGCCTTCGTTTTCCCTATTGGGCTCGCCGTACTTAGCCTTTATGTCCTCAACGGTGATATTTTCGTCAAAGACAAGCTTGCCGGGAAGGACTACCTGCACTTCGCTGTTTGCGTCAATCTTAACCTGACCGACCTTACCGTCAGCTATGTTTATCTCATTATCGCTCAGATTGATTATCTGAACGTAAATTCTCAAATCACCCTTTTTCATGGGTTGACTCAAGGTGTATTGATTTGACTTGAGAGTGCCGTCTGCGTTCTCAAGCGTCCAGCCGTTCTTCTCGAAATCCGATATATCGCAGGGCATTGTGTACACAACGCCGTCAACAGCGATCTGCCAGCTGTTCCATTCGTCTGCAATGTCAATATCATCTAAATTCACGGGAGATGTGCTTGAGGTTGAATCACTCGAGAGGTTATCGTCTGATACCTCGTCACTTGACGTATCACTGACGCTGCTTACTACAGAATCAGAGCTTGTGTCCTTGTCCTTTGAGCTGCCGATTGTTACAGTGCATGATGTCATTACTGATGCTGCCATAGCTGCGGCAAGCATTACCGTGATAATTTTTTTCTTCATTTAAAACCTAACTCCTTTTAAGCTTTGTTTTTTTGTTTACAATTATATCACATGTTATTTTAAAATTTTAATCGAATTGACACGCTGATTTGCCTTGACATTTGTGTATTATTGACATAAAATAACATTGATAAAAGTTATAGCAGGGGATTGATATGCCTTTTAATATTCACGACGGACGCACTGACCGTTTTTACGACGCAATATCAAAATGTGAGGATATTGATGATATACATCTGCTTTTTGACAAATACAGCGATTATTTTGTGAGTTGGAAAAATTTTATAAACTATCTGCTGGACTCAAGCGGATGTACATACACCGAATTTGCCGAGCTTTGCGGAATGAGCCGAAACACTATAATATCGTGGTGCGAAAAGGGTCAGCTTCCCAGAAGCCGTAAGCAGTTTATTCAGATAGGCTTCGCGGTGAGGATGAATTTAAACGAGCTGAACGATTTCCTCATGAGATACGGCAAATATCCCAAATTGAACGCAAAAAATATAGATGACGCCGTGACAATTTTTGCACTGAGCAACGGCTTGAGCTTTCAGCAGTCGGTTGAGCTGAAACGGCACTTTTCCTCTGTGCTGCGTGATATATTAAACAGCCGCAGGCAGGGCGGCAGGGATAATATCCGCTGTCTGGGCACCGAGCAGTTTGAATCCGAGCTGCTGTCGGTGAGCACCATAATGGAATTTGAGAGATTTGTGGAGCAGAACGTAGAGGCATTTGCCGACTGCTACGCAAAACTGCTGGATTTTATAGATTCATATGTCGCCATGAATACGACCAACGCAGACGGCAGTCACGGCACACTCAATTCATTTCTCAGCGAATGTATAGACAATCCCGCAACGGCGGCGAGCTTCAATACAATGATAAGCAAGCTGAGGCGTTACGGAACTATTCCCTCGCGCATAAGCCTTATCGCACTGGGAATACATATGCGTATGACTGCCGACGACCTGAATACTATGCTCACGCTGTCGGGAATGGAAAAGCTCTGCGCACGGGACAAGCTGGAGAGCCTTATAATATTTGCGGCGGAGAATGCCGTGGTACAAAACCCGGGAATAGAATTTTCCAACGCGCTTATGCTCAGGCAGTTCACAAAGAATCCCGAGATAAAATCAAAATGCGATAAAATCATCGAACGCTATGGCATGACAGATTATCTTTGCAACGACAATGTCGATTTATACGATTATATAACCGAGTCACTTATGACTATGGACTCGGACAGCACAAATGAAATTCTGCATTTGCTGGGAAAGAATTAGACGGTACGGCAGTGTAAAAAAGGGGGGGAGTATAATGTCACTTTCGGCTAGAGCCGAGAAGCTGCTTATGTCGAGCCAGCCGATTTTTGACAGGTGGAGTATCGGGTCTGTCATAGGAGAGGGCAGCTCCGGTACTGTATATGAAATATACGACGGCGACGGCTGCAGGGGTGCGCTGAAGGTCATACCGATTTCGGGCGATGAAGCCGACGGCGGTTCTGTTTCAATTCTCGGTTCAAATAAGGAGCGCACCGAAAAATACATAGACGAAATGACGGGCGACATCATGAGCGAGGTAAAAATTATGCACTCGCTCAACGGCAAAAGGGGAATCGTCGGCTGTCTTGAATACGGCATGCTTGAAACGCGGGACGATGGAGCTGTGATGCGGCTTGTTTTGATACGCATGGAGCGGCTGCGCTCACTCAATCAGGCTATGCGCTCCGATGATGTTTCATTTACCCAAAGCGACGTCGTAAAAATGGGAATCGACCTCTGCACGGCACTTATAGAGTGCCGCAGGCGAAATATAATTCACCGCGACATAAAGCCCGCCAATATATTCATAACTCCCGACGGCGAGTATCAGCTTGGCGATTTCGGGACGGCAAAGCTCCAGGAACGCACCATGATGGCTTCACGCAGAGGCACTCTTGCATACATCGCGCCGGAAATTGCGGCGGGGCAGTCCTATAACGCCACTGTGGATATGTATTCGCTGGGCATAATGATGTATCAGCTTCTCAATGACCGTCGGCTGCCGTTTCTGGAGGAAAATTTCAAATTTTCCGATATGGAGACGGCTATTGAAAGGCGGCTGAGCGGTCATCAGCTTCCACCGCCCGCAAATGCTGATGATGAGCTGGGCAGGATAATAGGCAAAATGTGCGCATTCTCGCCAAAGGAGCGATATTCCTCGGCGGAGCAATGCAAAGCGGCTCTCGAGGAATACGCACGTTCGCAAGGTAAGGGCAAACACAAATCCAAGTCGGCGGTAAAAAGCCGACTGCTTATGATTTTCGCCGCCGCAGCGATTACTGCTGTCGTGCTGTCTGCTCCGATGATATATTCGGTAATCAGAAAAAATATAATGCCTGCGGGCGAGCCTGTACCGATTGTCGAAGCCGAGCCAAAGGGGTGTATATCCTCGGGAAATGTGAATTCCTCGGGAATGGCGGCCTGCGACGGGGAATGGCTCTATACAAGTCAGGATAAGCGGGGCGAAAGGGGATACCGTGTTTCGCTCAAAGACGGCACAAAGGAAATTCTCTGTGATTACACTATGCACGACATCAATCTGACTGATAAATATGTGGTATTTTCTTCCCAGTACACGCTTGATTACGACACAAGCACAAAGGGCAGCTACAACTTCATACGAGGACTTTTCCGCATGGAGAAAGACGGCGGCAATCTGACCTGTCTTGATGATGGTCGTGTTTTAAATCCCGTGGTGTATGACGGATATGTTTATTATTTCGCGGTCTGCGATGAATCTCATATTCTTTTCCGACTGCCGATTGAGGGCGGAACACGTGAAAAGCTGGGCGTCTACGATAAGGGTACATACAACTTTTACCCTCAAGGCGGCAAGCTTTATATTTACGAGCAGAAAAACCATCAGCTTATCCGAACCAACCTCGACGGAAGCGGGCGCAAGGTGATATTGGAAGAATCAATATCTTCCTTCTGCATTGAAAACGGCAAGCTGTATTTCACACTCGCATCCTTTTTTAATGCAGATGAAATTTATATATGCGATATTGAAAAGCTGGCGGACAAGGGATTTAATATAAACGACAGAGATACGGTGATTATGATGAAAGCACCGCAAAGAATTTTTGAATTAAATGTGAGCGAAAATGTCATATATTTTACAACTTATATATATTCTTCAGGACAAAATAATTCAAATGAGAGCGGCATATATCGAATGAGTGATGACAACATTAATTTTGAGAAATTATATGAGGGCGATGCGCTCAGGATTCAAATATCCGGCGGCAGAATCTACTTCTATGACGATGATACGGTTTTCGGAATGAATCCCGACGGTAGCGACTTGCAGAAACTCTCGGATATAAGCTGTTTTTATAACATGATCTAAAACAGGTGTATGTACCATGGTTTTCAGGTGCATACACCTGTTTTTTTCTTATACTGAAAATTAGCAGACATGTAAAATTGCACAAACAATAAATCATAATTTAGCGGAGAGTACGCAACAATGGGAATCCAAGGGGAGACCGCCATTCCTTGAATGGCGGCGGTCCTCTTGGCGGGGTCGAGGGGCGGCGCCCTTCGTGGGGTCGTAGGGGCAAAGCCCCTACAAAGCTAAAGTGTAAGAAAAATCTAAAATAGAAAAAAGCACCCATGCGAAGCTCATAAAAAACTAACGAGAAAATCGAAGATTTGCGAGTGGACGTCACGCAGATAAATTATGATTTACAATAAATTAATTTGAATATTTGTATTGACAAACGGGAATGAATAGTGTATCATCTAAGTGTACTAGTTAATATAATACAGCTAATACACAAAAATAAAAATAAAGATGATACGAGGTGATAATGTTTATGTTTGTTATCGACAGCCTTTCACGCACTCCCGTTTATGAGCAGATCATACAGCAGACTGAGAATTTTATTCTGACAGGTGTGATTGAGCCTGATTCGCCTATGCCGTCGGTCAGGTCAGTGGCAGCCGAAACCTCATCAAATCCCAATACCATTCAAAAAGCATACACCCAGATGCTCGGGCGGGGAATACTCTATGCTGTGCCCGGCAAGGGCAGCTTTGTCAGCCGCGAGGCGAGGGATAAGCTGCGCGAGGAATGTGCGGCGAGCCTGTCCAAAGTCGAAAATCTCGCCGCAGGCTTTGCGCGGGCAGGCATAGAAAAAAATCTGGTGATAGAAGCGGTCGAACGCGGCTACAAATCTGTCAACCAATAGGAAAGGATTGGATATATATGATTAAGGCGGAAAACATTACCAAAAAATTCGATGATTTTACCGCGCTGGATTCGATTAATTTATCGGTAAACACAGGAAGCATATTCGGGCTTGTCGGTTCCAACGGCGCGGGTAAATCCACACTTATGCGCATTATGTCGGGTGTTTATGCTCCTGACGGCGGCAAGATAACCATAGACGGTCAGGACATCGCAGGAAATCCCGGGGCGAGAAAAAATCTGATCTATGTCCCCGACGAACTGTATTTTTTGCCCAACGCCAATATGAACAGTATGGCGAAGCTCTGCAAAAACACACGCGCTCAGTTTGACGAAAATGAATATAAGGCGCTTGCTGAGAAATTTGAAGCGAGCCTTACCAAGCCGATTCGCTCGATGAGCAAGGGTATGAAGCGTCAGGCGGCTTTGATTCTCGCTCTCGCTTCCAAGCCTGATATTCTGCTGATTGACGAAACCTTTGACGGTCTGGACGTAATCAAGCGTCACGGCATGCGCGAGGAAATGTGCAAGGCTGTAGCCGAGCGTGGACTCACCGTGATTATGGCGACACACTCCATGCGCGAGGTGGACGACATGTGCGACTCTATCGCAATGCTGCACAAAGGCAAAATTACCGTGCAGTCAGAGCTTGACAACGCCAAGACCTCGCTTGTCAAGGTGCAGATAGCCTTCAGGGATGAATTTGACCAGACCCGCGTGACGTTTGACGGAGCAAAGATCATCAGCTTTACCAGGGACGGCACTGTGGCAACGGTTATTTATGAAAACGACTGCGAGGCTGTGGAATGCGCGCTCTGCGCCAAGAATCCGCTGTTGATGAATATTCTCCCGCTGTCACTCGAGGAATTGTTCATTTACAGGTGCCGTTGATAACTAAGGGATAGAAAGGAATGAATAAACCTATGAAAAAAGTTTTGAATGCGCATAAAACATCCAAGCTGTCGATATTCAAGGAGGGTATGCGCCAGACTAAAATTTTCGGCATTGCCTACACAGTGATATGTGCTATTGTGAGCATTATACTTGCATTGGAGGAATATCCGTATAAAGACTCTTACAAACAGCACAGCGTCGTGGCTTCGAGACTGCCCGGCTCAACTAATGATTTTACAGAGATGCTTATAATTGCATCGGCAATATTTATATTTGTCACGTCCATACAGCTTTTTAATTTCCTTCGCTCACACAAGGCGAGAGATTTCTACTGCTCCACACCGCACTCCATATGCACCATATGGCTCAGTTTTGTCACATCAATAATGACATGGGCGGCAATCGGTGCAGTGGCTGCCGGTATAATTCAACTGCCGTTTGTAATAGTATCTGATGTTAAGTATTTTCAAACATGGCTGCTTACATTAATCGGCATACTTGTTATTGACCTGTTGATTTGCGGTGTAATGTCGCTTGCGAGTGCTCTCACCGGCCGAATTATCCCCATGCTGATTACAGCCGCGTCTATATTTGCTTTACCGGTTACAATATATTATCTTTCAATAGCGGCATATGACAGCTTTTTCAACCAGTTTTATTTTACAGTTGCAGAACAATATAATTCCAATAAATTGATTACATTGTTTAAACCTTATGCCCTCGATATTAATTTTAATGCAACTGAATTTATAAGCTCTGCTCCGTTCATATTCGTCTGGTCACTGTTCGGCGTGATTTATTTGGCTGTGGCCGTATTGTTTATGACAATGCGCACAGGTGACGCGGCAGGTAAACCATTTGTAAACAAGGCGGCTCACTTAATTTCACTGTTGTCGGTTTCATTAAATTTGACATCGCTGGCAGCAGTTTGGTTGACCGATGAAATTGCAAGGGATATACTTTGGACCAATGTTCAATACATTATGGATGAGATTGTGATTAAATCCATTGTTTCATTATTGGCGGTTGTGGTTAGCTTCTGGGCAGCAAATGTAATACTTACATTTGACATCAAAAAGTCGCACCGCATGTTTAAGTATCTGCCCATTCCGGTTGTATTGTGCGCGGCTGTAGTCGGCATAGGCTTTGCAGTATCCAACGCGGAATTCCATATCACTCCGACTGCTGACGAAATAAAATCCTTTACGCTCGTGCGCAACGATTATCTCAATGATGACCTTGCAGTTTACCGCATGCGGGATTCCTACGGACGCTTAATCACACAAGATTACGAATTTACCGACAAGAAAGTAATTAATTATGTCGCAAATGCAATAGATGGGTTTGTTAAGCATTATGATAAAAATTTTAGAGGCGCACGTTCCGGTGACAGCAATAATTGGGTTTCATACGAAAAAATAGATATTAAGATTAACCTGGAAGACGGTCGTTCCATCACACGCTCGATAGCTTTTAACAATAAGTTTCTTGAGACTCTTGTCAGTGCAATCGAAAATGATTCGGAATATATGAAACAGTTCTTCGCTTTGCCTGACAGCCAATACACCAATATTTATATAAACTACGATTACTCTACGCAGGGTGACGGTTACTCTGAATTGGGTGAATTAGTCAGCGATGAGGAAACTGTAAAGATTTATAATTCCTTTGCCGAGGAATTAGCCGAAATGCCTGTCGAGAAAAGCCGTGAGTATCTTAAATCCAGCCTTTACCGTTCGTATAACGATGATAATCTTTATTACGAGGAAATGTATTATAATGAAGAAAGCAATTACTTCGTAGATTGGGATGATTCTACAGACCGGGTTGTAAGTACGAGCGATGTCAATAATGTAAGTGATAGTGATATGAATTTTGTAATATCAGATATGACCGAAAACCAGGGCGAATATCATGCGTCCATGCGCGATTACGAACGAAATTCAAGCTTGGATAAGGCTAATTTTATGACTATTTCAATTGATGGATACAAGGATGGAAAATTCTATAATTCACAAAATTATTTCGATCAGCGATTTGTACTCACGCCCGGGCTTTTCCCGAAAACATGCAGCCTGATTGTGGAAATCCACAATAAAAATATGAAGTATTTCCTTGAAATTTCCGAAAATATTACTGATCAATCTTTTTTGACTATTGATGCGTATTATTATAACTACAATGGTGTGCTGTGGATGAAATATGAATATATAAATGAATATTTGTATGAACATCTTCTTGAAAATAAGGAAATTTACGGAAATAATACTTTATATTTTGATGATCCTTATTATCGTAATTCTGACGGTGTTTTTATAACTCCATCAAATGAATACCCAATCAGCGGCAAGGAGTATGTGCAGAAGCTCTTCGATGATGCTGCAAGGACGAATCATATTGACCTGAACAAGCCTTACTGCAAGCTGTATGTGTCATTTGATGATTCTTACAGCCGAACTCTGAATTGCGAAATATATGTTCAGACTGAGAGTCTTGTGGATTTGGTCGTGAATGCTCAGAAACCTGAGCAAGACGATACAGCAGATGACTGCACCGGGTGGGAATGTACTGCCAAGTAAAATTAACCATTTTATTATTATTCCTAAACATTTTTGCAACTATTAAATATTATTATAACTTAGGAGATGATACTGCAATACCTTTGGATACTTCGCGTGTCCTGAGGTGTTGCATACTCCGCCGCAAATCTTACAGAATTGAAATATTAGGGAGAATGTATCTTACAATATTGTAATATTGTTGAAAAACGATAAATTTTTATTGACAGACATAATTTTACATGTTATACTGCTTTCAGAATATACCAAAGGATGGTGGAACGATATGGAAAGCGTAAATGAAGAAGTATCAAAATCGGCAAAGAAAATTCAGGCGGCAATAGACAGAGCGGTAAATATAAAATCTGCCGCGGCGGATAAGGCGGTATCTATTGAGGCGGCTCGCATAAAGGTGGACGAGCGCGCCTCGGATGCTATCAAAAAAGGCGGAGAGAAACTCAGCAACGAAAAAATTCAGCTGGCTATGAAGCTTTTCACTGCGGCCAATCTGGTGATATGCATTGTGCTGGCGATAGCGGGTTATCAAATGGGGATATTTACGTCGGTAGAATCGCTGCAGGCGTGGGTAAACGGCTTCGGCATAGCCGCCCCGCTGATATTTATAATATTTCAGGCGGTGCAGGTAGTCATCCCGATAATCCCCGGCGGCATAAGCCTGCTGGGCGGCGTGCTGATATTCGGTCCGTGGTGGGGATTTGTGTATAATTACACCGGAATATGCATAGGCTCGCTGATAGTGTTTGCCATATCGCGTTACTTCGGCAAGCCGATCATCTACAAGCTGTTTCCGGCTAAGGCGATAGAGAAATATTCGAGCTGGACCAACAACAAGAACCGCTTTGCCAAGCTTTTTGCGCTGGCGATATTCTTTCCGTGCGCGCCCGACGACATGCTTTGTTATCTTGCCGGAACCACAGACATCAGCTGGAAAACCTACACTCTTATCATACTGCTGGGCAAGCCGGCGTCAACGGCACTCTACAGCCTGGGTCTTACAACCGCATTCGACGCTTTATCATCAATTTTGTAATTTATTGTACTATTGAAGAACTATTTATGAGCTGCTTTGGGGGAAATTTATAATGAAAACTATAAACATGCTGTCGTCTGCAGATAAAATAAAGGGACAGGGTGTAGGCTCTGCTTATCTGGAGCAGGTACGGCTTATTGAGGAGTCCTTTCCGAGAGAATTCAAGGTGTGCCGCAACAAATTTAAATTCTGCGACATCATGCATTATCACACACTGGATTTTTTCTATCTGTTGAGCGTGCCGTTTGCAAAGTTCAGGGGCTGCACGGTGGGATATGTTCATTTCCTGCCCGAAACAATGGAGGAGAGCCTCAGACTGCCGCCCGTTATCAAGCAATTTTTCTATGCATACATGATATTCTTTTACAAGAGCATGGACAGGCTGGTGACGGTAAACCCCTGCTTTATACCTAAGCTTGAAAGATACGGCATTCCGAAGGAGAAAATCACGTACATACCCAACTTTGTATCCGAAGAAAATTTTTATCCTATATCTGAGACGCACAAGGCTGAACTCAGAGAAAAGTACGGCTTGGATAAGGATAAATTCACAGTGCTGTGCGCAGGTCAGCTTCAAAAGAGAAAGGGCATTTTTGACTTTATAAAAATTGCGGAAAGCATACCGGATATGCAGTTTGTCTGGACGGGAGGATTTTCGTTCGGTCCGATGATGGACGGCTACAGCGAAATTAAAAAGATAGCTGACAATCCCCCGAAAAATGTAAAGTTCCTTGGAATAGTGCCGCGCGAGAATATGAATGAAATCTACAACCTTGCGGATGTTATGTTCCTGCCGTCATTTGATGAGCTTTTCCCCATGACCGTGCTGGAAGCGATGAACTGCAATGTGCCCATTCTGCTCAGAGATTTGGAACTGTATGAGGACATACTGTTTGACTTTTATCTAAAGGGGCATAATGTTGATGAATTCAGAACGCTGCTGGAGCGGCTGAATTCGGACAAGGCGTTTTACGATGACTGCAGGGAGAAATCCCGCGAAGGCTCGGTATTCTACAGCCGCAAGCATGTTGCATCTATGTGGAAAAGCTTTTACAACGGGCTTGAATCACATGTACATAAAAAGACCGTCGCGGTCAAATGATAAAAAATAATAAATGAGCATAAGTGGCAAAATATACAAATAAATGATAATTTATCAAAGAGTACGCAACATCGGGAATCCAAGGGGACTGGTCCTCTTGGCAGGTCCAGGGCAGCGCCTTGGTGGGGGCGTGGGGGCAAAGCCACCACAAAACCAAAGTGCAAGAAAAACCTAAAATAGGAAACAATGCGAAGCTCGTGGAAAACTAACGAGAAAATCGAAGATTTGCGAGTGGACGTCACGCAGATATACCCAATGTAAATTATGATTTATTGTGCAATTTTACATATTCGCTCATTTATAATAATAAAATAAAAAGTTCAGAAAAATTTATCATATAATGTCGATGCTGTGGTATAATCAAGTAAATAATCAAAAAGGGATATTTTAATATCAAGGGGAACGATGAATATGGTAAATGACACTCAGACAAGTAAAGTGAAAGCTCAAAAGAAATCAAGTCACAAGGATATTGTGAAAGCCAAAAGCTGTGAAAAACGAAAATTCAAAATAACCAGGAAGTTTATCACCAACATGCTCGGCATAGTTCTGATAGCCGCATGTGTGATTCTTTGCATTATCGGGTACCGCAAGGGGCTCTTCACCTCGCTCGACACTCTGCAAAGCTGGGTAAGGGGCTTTGGAATAGTCGCTCCGCTTATATTCATAATTTTTCAGGCAATACAGGTTGCTGTTCCGATTATTCCCGGCGGCGTTACGCTGCTGGGCGGAGTGATTATATTCGGCTCGTGGTGGGGATTCTGGTACAATTACATAGGCATAGTGCTGGGGTCGCTGGCGGTGTTTGCCATTTCCCGCAACTACGGCAAGCCGCTGATGCACAAGCTTTTTTCCGAAGAAGCGATAGAAAAATACGAGAGCTGGACAAGCAATCACGGACGTTTTGCAAAGCTCTTTGCGGCGGCGATATTCCTGCCCGGCGCGCCTGACGGATTGATTTGTTATCTGGCGGGTACTACCGAGATGACGTGGAAAACCTACAGCCTGATAATCCTGCTCTGCAAGCCGCTTTCCATAGCACTCTATAGCCTCGGACTGGTGACGGTTGAGGGCTTTACCTCATGGCTCAGTTGAATTTAATACAAAACAAGCCCGGCGGATACGTTTGCGCAATTTACGCGTGAATGTATCCGCCGGGTTGATATATTTGGTTGAAAATTTAACAGATAAATGATATAATTATAAGCAGGAAGTGGATACTACATGGATTTATTAATAGATAAATTTACGCCTTGTTTAGAAAATACCAAAACCGGTGAATTTATTGAAACATCATTTTCTTTGGCTTCTGCGCAAGAAATAAAAAAATTACACGGATGGAAATTTAACTGGTTATCCAATGATTTAAAAGAAGCTGAAATATACAAGTTACAAATAAAGAATGATTTTGTAATCCAAGGATTAATTGCTTTAACAGCATTTGAAAGAGACAATGCTGTTTATGTTAATATTGCGGAAAGTGCTCCGCATAATTTAGGAAAAAATAAGCAATATAACGGTGTTGGCGGACATTTATTTGCTGTCGCGGTACAAAGATCGAAAGAACTTGGATATGGCGGATTTGTCTTTATGGATGCTAAAAATACAGATTTGGTAAAACATTATCAAAAAGCTTTAGGTGCAACATTACTTGGTATTCCTCATCCTTACAGAATGTTTATTGATGAAGATACTGCTGAAAATCTATTGAAAATTTATACTCTCGACAAGGAGGAATTATAATGTCAGAATCAGAAAGAATGAATATGAATTTACTTGATGAAGCAGCGGAAAAGGCAGGCGGCTATGTTTCAAATTTCATAAGCCGGGATACACACTATGATTTGAGAAAACTTGCAAAATATTGCAAGGAAAAAGGAATAGAACCTGCCGATTTGACATTGAGAGAATTGAATCAGTTTATTGTAGCATAATACAAAACAAGCCCGGCGGATACATTCGCACGATTTACGCGTGAATGTATCCGCCGGGTTAGTTTTATCAAAAAATTCATTTGTTCAACTTGCTGAATCGTCCAAATTTCTGTACTCCCTCAGCAAATCCTCCGCGAGGTATTCGTCACTCATGCAGTGCATATCCGAAACGCCGTCTTTCATAAGCTGGTACACGAACGAATGATAGAAAAATTTCAATCCCTCATCCAGCGAAATATTTGCCTTTTCCGAAAGAAGAGTAATTACACGGGTATATTTTTTCTGTAATAAAATCGGATTTGCATTCATACTTTTTCGCTCCCATCAAAATGCAAATATTTATCAATAACAGCCTGACTGCGAAAACAAATCTGAAGATTTGGCTTTTCATAGCGCAAACGGTTGATTGCTTCCGCCTTATCAATCAGATTATCAAAATATAATTCTATGGTATTAAAAACCTTATCATTTGCCACACCGCCAATAACAATATCGTAATCTGTTGTATCATTTCCGATGCGGCAATCGACAACAAAATCCAGCCACTCCATTGAATATGAATCAAAATTTAATACTTTTACGCTGTCAAATGCATTTTCATTAAATGTATATTTTGAAAGAATTCCGTCTTTTTTCTGACGTTTGAATTTTATGCACCAATTGACTGCCTGCTCTCGAATCGGAGTGGTATAAAATCCTAAACCGAAGTCAACATTAGGACGGGAATGAAGCAAGTCTGGCGCGGCAACTTCTACAAACGAACCATGATACAAAATCATACGCTGACTCCCTCGTTTTTCATCACTTCAAGAATATCATTTATAATGTAATCTTTTCCTTGCGTGTGTAGAACGTCATAATTCGGCACAATGTAGCGGTTAAGAATGTCGCTTTGTTCGGTAAGGGCATTGTACACGGCCTCCGGAGCAGCTTTCAATCTTATCGCTATATTTTCAATGCAAAAAACAGCAAATTCCAGTTCGTCTTTATTTTTAATAGTATGATTAACATTCATGTTGAAGCTTACTCCCTCCATTAATTCACTTATTCGGCTTGTAGGTCATCATGCCGTAAAACACACCTGCCACTATAATCACGCCGAAAAGCAGTATCTGCCACCATTCCATAATTCTTTCAGCACCTCCGTCAGATGTCAATCTTTCCGTTTATCCAATAGCTGTTCATGCTGAAGCTCGGATCCTCGGTGACCTCGCGGCCGAGATATTCGGGCGGTGCGAAGGCATTGGCCGCCTCGACCGAGTCAAATTCCACCTCGGCATACATAAATTCGCTCTCGGTGCCGCTGTCAACTATGCTGCACTCTAATTTCAGACCGTCGGGCAGCTCGTAAACATGATAATCCTTGCGGATAGGCTCGCGTTTGAGCAGCCCCGCCATTTCATTGTACTGCTCGGCGGTTATGGGAATATTTACCTCGGTGCGCACCAGAGTGCCCTTGCCCTTGACCGTAAGCTCGTATTTCTCGCCGCCGTCGGGAAGCACCGCCTTGCGTATGCGCACAACGGGTGCAGTGGAGAGATAACCCTGACATACCTGCGCACAGGCAAGCTCGGGAAGATTGGGAAAGCTGTCGATGAGAAATTTGCGTTCTATTTCCATAATTTTAATTATCCTTTCAAATTCAGAATACAATCACATAATTTGCAGATTTCATTAATATACAGTTTATATTTAAGTATTACAATTATATCAAATCGCATCGGCAGATTCAATAGATTTGCATAAAAATCAAAGAGATTTTATCGGGTTTTGCTGAAAATACATATACATTGCAACATTTTCACATTTTTGTCTCTTTACTTTGGCTGTCATATGTGATATTATTTTCTTTGTATATGAAAAAAGAGGAAACTTATGCTTCTTTTATATTTTTGAAAGAACGGAGAATGAATTTTGAGAATAGGAATAGACGTCGGTTCCACTACTATCAAATATGTAGTAATGGACGATGACAATAACATAATACATAAGTCCTATGAACGCCACCTTTCACAGATCACTGAGAAAACTCTCGACGTTCTCAAAACAGTACGCAAGGTAACAGGCGAGTCAAAGGCTCTTTTGGCAATATCCGGCTCAGCGGGCATGGGAATATCCGAGGCATGCGGAATTCCACTGGTTCAGGAGGTTTTCGCCTCCCGCATAGCTCTCAAAAATCTCCTGCCTGACACCGATGTCGCCATAGAACTGGGCGGCGAGGACGCCAAAATCCTCTTCGTCACAGGCGGCATGGAATTTCGCATGAACGGCTCATGCGCGGGCGGTACGGGCGCATTCATCGATCAGATGGCCACGCTGCTCAACATAACTCCCACCGAAATGAACGAGGAAGCCAAGAAAGCTCAGCGCAGATACACCATAGCCTCACGATGCGGAGTTTTCGCAAAAACCGACATTCAGCCTCTGCTCAACCAGGGCGCGAGGATAGGCGATATATCATCAAGTATATTTTATGCAGTGGTAAATCAGACTATAGCAGGTTTGGCGCAGGGACGTCCTATCGAGGGCAATGTTGTTTACCTAGGCGGACCGCTGACTTTCTTTTCAGAGCTGCGCAACGCCTTTGACGATACGCTTGGACTTAAAGGTACATGCCCCGAAAACTCACTGTATTATGTCGCGATGGGCGCAGCGTTCGGTGCGGATACCGAAATTGACCTCGACAAGGCAATTGACACTCTCAGCCACATGGATGTTGTGGGTAATTACAACTCAATCGACCCGCTTTTCAAAAATCAGGCTGAATATGACGAATTTACCAAGCGTCACGCCGCAAACACTATTGAATACCTCGACCCTGCTTCATACAAGGGCGATGCGTTTTATGGGGTCGACTCAGGCTCAACTACTATCAAAATGGTGGTAATAACCCCCGACGGCAAAATTCTGCTCGACAGCTACAATTCAAACAAGGGCAATCCCGTGCCTTATGTAAAAAACTTCCTTGAGGATTTCTATAAAAAGTATCCCGATATTCATATCATAGGCGCAACCTCCACAGGCTACGGCGAGGAGCTTATCAAGAACGCGTTCAGCCTTGATTCGGGCATAGTCGAGACTACAGCTCACCTGACAGCCGCCCGCAAATTCATGCCGGATGTGGAATTCGTTATAGACATCGGCGGTCAGGATATAAAGTGCTTTAAGATAGGCGCAAAGGGCGAGGTGGACAGCATATTCCTCAACGAAGCCTGCTCCTCGGGCTGCGGTTCTTTCCTCCAGACTTTTGCCGAGGCTCTCAATCAGCCTATAGATAAATTTGCAAAGCTCGGTCTTTTCGCCGACAAACCTGTTGATCTCGGCTCGCGCTGCACGGTATTTATGAATTCATCAGTCAAGCAGGCTCAAAAGGACGGTGCTTCCATCGAAAACATCTCTGCGGGTCTTTCCATAAGCGTAGTTAAAAACGCCCTTTATAAGGTTATTCGCGCGTCAAGTCCTGATGAATTGGGCAAGAAAATCGTTGTTCAGGGCGGCACATTCCTCAATGACGCTGTGCTGCGCGCGTTTGAGCAGGAAATGGGCGTTGAGGTAGTTCGCCCCGCAATTGCAGGACTTATGGGTGCATACGGCGCGGCTCTCTACGCTTCACGCCACTCCAAGGGCAAGAGCGCAATTCTCAACGCAAAGCAGCTTGCAGGCTTTTTCCATGAGGTCAAGGACTCACGCTGCGGAGGCTGCAGCAACCACTGCCGCCTGACTATAAATATTTTCGACAATAACCGCAGATTCATAAGCGGCAACCGCTGCGACCGTCCCGTAACCCAAAAATCGGTTGACGATTCAATGAATATATACGATTTCAAGCTCAAGCTGCTAAATGAATATCAGCCGGTCAAGGGAAGCCGCGGTACTATCGGTATTCCTATGGGGCTGAATATGTTTGAGCTGCTGCCATTCTGGCACACGCTTTTCACAAAGCTGGGCTTTGAAGTAGTCACATCTCCCCTTTCAAACCGAAAGATGTATCTGCTCGGTCAGGCGACCATTCCGTCCGATACAGTCTGCTTCCCCGCAAAATTAATGCACGGTCATGTGCAGACGTTGATAAACCAGGGTGTGGATACAATATTCTACCCCTGCATGTCCTACAACTTTGATGAGAAGATGGGTGACAATCACTATAATTGCCCCGTTGTCGCATATTATCCCGAGGTCATTCAGGCCAACATGCCTGCCATATCCAAGGTGAAATTTATAGATGATTACATCGGAATCCACCGCCACAAGGACTTCCCGAAGAAGTTCCAGCAGGTGATGTCAAAATATTTCGATATAATTCCGCTGGAGGAAATCAAGCCGGCTGTCAACGCTGCTTACGCCGAGTATGACCGCTATCTTAAGTGTGTTCGTGAGCGCGGCGAGGAGATAATCGAAAAGGCGCGCGAAAAGGGCATGCAGATTATCGTGCTGTCAGGACGTCCGTATCACGTTGATCCCGAAATAAACCACGGTATAGATAAGATTATAGCGGGCTGCGGCGCGGCGATCATCTCGGAAGATGTAGTCAGCAACCGCGTGGAGAAATTCCCCGTGCATGTGCTCAATCAGTGGACATACCACTCGCGTCTTTATTCCGCCGCGAAATATATTATAGATCAGCCTGACATGAATCTGGTGCAGCTCGTTTCCTTCGGCTGCGGCATCGACGCTATTACTACAGACGAGGTGCGCTCGATTCTCGAGGGCGGCGGAAAGATATACACTCAGATTAAGATTGACGAAATCACCAACCTCGGCGCGGTCAAAATCAGACTTCGCAGTCTGTTTGCCGCCATCGAGGAATAATTGAAGTATAGAGAGGGTCACAAATATGGCTGAATTAAAATATGAAAAGAAAACAGGGCGGCTGCTCTTTACCAAGGAAATGCGCCGTGAATATACGCTGCTTGTGCCCAATATGCTTCCCATACACTTCAAGCTTTTTGAAAAGGTGCTGCAAAAGGCGGGTTATAATGTCGAGGTGCTCAACAATTGCAGTCACAGGGTCGTTGAAGAAGGCTTGAAATATGTCCATAACGACACCTGTTATCCG
>JAQXFQ010000202.1 GCA_029005175.1 Bacillota bacterium | reverse complement strand
ATTTCCGTCCGCATCATACCAGCCTACAAATTGGTAGCCCTCCCCGGCTGTTGCGGTGGAGCTTGCTGTTGCCCCCACCACATCGGAATGTGTATAACAGTCAAGGGTTCCTATGCTGTCATCTGTGGTATCTGTCCAGTTGTCCCCATTCTTTACCTGACGGACATATGTCTGCGTAACTGTTTCTATAAATCTGGCATAATAGGTGGCATTTCCTGTGGTAGTGTAGCTTAGGGTCTTGCCCTCGTCAATTAACTTATCAGACGCAACACTATTCCCATCTGCATCATACCAGCCTACAAATTTATATCCTGTTCCGGCTGTTGCGGTGGAGCTTGCTGTTTCTCCCACGCCGTCCGAATGTGTATAACAGTCAAGGGTTCCTATGCTGTCTTCTGTGGTATCTGTCCAGTTGTCCCCCTCTTTTACCTGACGGATATAGTTCTGCGTGACTATGATTCTTGAAAATCTGGCATAATATGTGGCGTCCCCTGTTGTGGCGTAGCTTAGGGTTTTTCCTCCGTTGCTTAACATATCGTCGGCAACTCTATTTCCGTCCGCATCATACCAGCCCTCAAATTTATATCCTGTTCCGGCTGTTGCGGTGGAGCTTGCTGTTGCTCCCGCCACATCGGAATGGGTATAGCAGTCCAGGGTCGCTACGCTGTTATCCGTGGTATTTTTCCAGTTATCTCCGTCCTTTACCTGACGGACATATGTCTGCGTAACTGTTTCTATAAATCTGGCATAATAGGTGGCATTTCCTGTGGTAGTGTAGCTGAGGGTTATTCCATCAGCACTTATCATATCACTATCAACTGCATTCCCGTCTGCATCATACCAGCCCTCAAGTTTATATCCTGTCCCGGCTATTGCAGTTGCGCTTATGGGCTTTCCAACTACATCGGAATAAGTATAACGGTCAAGGATTGCTATGCTGTCATCTGTGGTATCTTCCCAAGTTTCTCCATTATATATTTGACGAATATAGGTCTGGATCACACTTCCTGAAAATCTTGCATAGTACGTGCTTACATCGTCTTTAGTTTCGGTAAAGCTGTAAGTTGCATTCGTAGTGAGTAATCTTCCATCTTTATCATACCAGCCCTCAAATTTGAAACCGTCTTTTGCTGTTGCTGCGGCAGTTACGATTTCATCGGTTTCAGCATAATAAGATTTTCCACCACTCGTATTATATGCACCATTATAATTGGCATCCGATGTATCTGCTACACTGGTAATCTCAACAGTTCCGCCGCTATTGGAATTTATGTATTCAGCATCGCTTTTTAATTGAGGAACAAATGCCTGACGCCAGCGCCACTGTGCTACCATGGTAAGACCCTTGTGGACATTGGCATAGGCTTCTGTTTCGGCTGTTTCCCATTTTACATATGAAGAATTATCAGTGTCCTCAATCAGTGGTATGTTCCCATTCCAGATTTTAAAATATTGGTCATTCTTATTAGAATCTCCTATGGTATATTCACAGGCGATCGTATGCTCTGCCGGAAGCAGTAATGTGCCAAGCTGATCCGCATTAATCGGAGGCGTGCTCTCGGGTATATTATCAACTGTATCACCTGTCAATAACCATCCCATAAATTTCCAGCCATCATTTTGACCTTCTGCCGCATGAGATACATATGGGGAAATAAATGTACAATCATCCTCATCTATAAAAGGCTTAAAGCTGTATACATTTTCTGCTTCATTGGTATTATAAGTTCTTTCAACAGTATATGCTTTTCCGCCGTTCGGGTCATAGGTCACTGTCGGGCTTTTGATAAAGACAAAGTGCAGGTCCGTCGCCGAAGTAATATTATCCAGATAATAAGTGTAAACGATATCACCGACCGAATTGGTGGATTTTATCCATTTGCCCACTTTATCCTCATCTGTCAGGCTTTCACTGTATTCAATCTCATTTCCGGCTATTGGCAAAAATACTGTTACCGGCTCTCCGCCTGCATTCTGTTTTGTATAATATAATCCTACAAATTCACAGCCTTCCGATTTATCATCTGCCTTTACAACGGCCTGGATTTTCAATGGCTCACCATCCACTGCATAGGTAACCAGATTATCATCCACGGTAACTTCGTAGCCTGTACTTAAACTTCCTTCGCCTTCTGTTGTTCCGTCACTTCCGCCAATTACACCTATGCCATGAAGCGTCGTGCTTCCTGACAATGGGTGATAAATCTGGAAATTAATATTATCAAGAAAGTTGCCATATGTCTTTTCTTTTTCGGCTGATGCTGCCGAATTGACACATCCAACGGACACGAATCCAAACAAAGTCTCCGTTTGACCCGCCGGTACGGTATAGAGATAATATTTGCTCATATCTACCGCTGTGTTGCCGGATTCATCCGTATCTTCGGCAGAGCCTTCCTCGTTGGAGCCATAATGTCCCCATGTATTAGCGCCGCTTGTTGCCTTGCTGTCCGCTATTATCCAGATATGCCATTGTTCGGTATAAATAGAACTGGGAGAAAGACTGAACGCGTTATTTCCCGCATTATCCTGAAATGTGCCGCTTTCTGCAAATTTTTTACTGTAAACGACAAGATATTCACCTAATCCCGCAGTAGTTTTTACAGAAGTCTTTTCCTGATCAATCAACCAGTCCACCATCTGCATAAACTGATCTCGTCCGTTTTTATTCGGTTTTGACGGGTTGACATCCTGCTTGGGTCCAATTACCAAAGCCATAGTGTCAGTACCATTGCGGGCGCCATGATCCAATCCCCATTCATATACACTGGACGGCGATGTCTTGACATTCTGATATAATGTACTCTCTTCATCCGCATTCAATTCTGCGGCATACTCTCCGGCCGTAGGAGTTAATGTTACATTTGGAATATAGGTCGAAGTATTTTCTTTTAATAATTCGATTTTTCCATCGATCGCTGTTGTACTCCATGCAGGAACACTACTTTGATTCAGCTGCTTGTAGTTCCCGGTCCACGTCTGCCCCTCTTCAAAGCTGCCGTTCTGCAATTTTCTATTATCATCTTCCGAAAGTTCGGTTGCAGATGCAGTGATATACATAATGGTAAATCCAAGGACTGTGGTAATGACAAGTGCCATAGACGCTGCCATAATCGTATAGCGCAATACCTTATGCTTACGACCAATACGTATGGCTGCTTTTTTCGCCTTTCCGAACAGTTCACAGACTGCTGATGAGCTGCTATACAGTTCTTGTTTTGAAGTTTGGTTTTTCATATTGTTCACTCCTTAATTTCGCTGTATTTATGTAAATATACTTTATCATTCAACGACCGATATTGGTCAAGCGGTTTGGCTTGTCTGAATATATTATACTCTTTCGGTTCATACTCCGCAATAGGTTCCGGCGATTTTATTTTATTAGGAATATTTCTTCAATTATAATAAGCATGGTTGAATACCGAATTAGTTTTTATTGTATGTTTTTGAAATAGTAATTTTGCGGTTGAGAGTTTCATATAATTTACCATAGAGTACGCAACATCGGGAATCCAAGGGGACTGGTTCTCTTGGCAGGGTCGAAGGGGACACCGCTATTCCTTGAATAGCGGTTAAGCCCATCGTGGGGTCGTAGGGGCAAAGCCCCTACAAAACCAAAGTGTAGTAAAGACTTAAAATAGGAAACAATGCGAAGCTCATAAAAACTAACGAGAAAATCTTTGATTTTCAAGTGGACGTTGCACAGATAAATTATGATTTATCAAATAGATTTTATTTTAGTTTGGAGTGGTGATTAATTGCAATCAAATGATGTCGGAAAATTTCTTCGGGGAATAGCTATGGTAATATTTGGTATAATCATGCTGCTGTCGCCCGTATCCTGCCGCACCGGCGGCAAGGTGAAAGCACCGGAAAAGGAAAGTCAGACGGTTTACAGCGATCTCAATTATACCGTGATTCAAGGCGGCGCAGTGCGCAGGCCGGGTGAGACAAATGACCGGGAATATGTTTTCATTCCGCTGACTTTTCAGAACAACAGCGACACAAATATAATTTTCAGCAGTGAGGTTTGTATCAAGGCTTCTGCCGAGCCGTCGGGTGATGAATGTAAACACGCAGGCAAATCAGCTATTGCCGAGGCCAAGGAAAGCATAGCTGATTTCGTGCTGTTTGACGGGATAATACACGGAAATGAAAGCGCTGACGGCTGGCTGGTTTTTGAGGTGCCGATAAAAACCGAAGCAGTTAAAATTGATTTTTACACAGGATACGCAAGCGACGAATATATATCATTCACATGTTCTTTATAATTTACGGATAAAAAATATATAAAATATTTTCGGTTTTGATATAAAAATTATTGAAATTTACAGATGCTTGTGCTATAATAATCAACAAATGATGCACCTCATTGTAAGAAACATATATAAAATTTTAACAATATAACCATGGTGCATTTTTTGATAACGATAAAAGAATGTTGAAAAGAGGTAATAAAATTGAAACAATATTCGGCGGATAAGATAAAAAACATAGTCATCACAGGTCACGGAAACGCAGGCAAAACCTCTCTCGTTGAGGCAATGCTCTACCATTCGGGGGCAACCGACCGAATGGGCAAAACCGCCGACGGCACGGCAGTCTGTGATTTTGACCCCGAGGAAATTAAGCGCAAATGCTCGGTTTCGGCGGCAGTTGCTCCTGTCGAGTGGAAGAACGTAAAATTCAACCTCATTGATGTTCCGGGTCTTTTTGATTTTGAAGGCGCAGTTGCCGAGGGCTTCCGCGCGGCCGAATGCGCGCTTATTACCATATCGGGTAAATCCGGTGTGAGCGTCGGCGCGGAAAAATCTTACGCCAAGGCCAATAAAGCGGGCATGGCAAAGGTAATATTCGTCAACAAGCTTAATTCTGAGAGCGCGGATTTCTATAAGGTGTTTGAGCAGCTTAAAACCTCCTTCGGCCCCACGGTCAGCCCGATAGTTGTGCCGTTTATGGACGGTCACAAGGTCGATTGCTATATCAATCTGCTGGAATACAAGGCGTACAGATACAACGGCTTTAAGGCAACAGAAGTGCCCATGCCCGACATGGGACACCGTCTGGAGGGTTTGCGCACCGCTATCAGTGAGGCAATAGCCGAAACCGACGATGAACTTATGGAAAAATATTTTTCGGGTGAGGAATTCACCCCTGAGGAATACATTCTCGGCTTAACTCAGGGCGTTCGCTCGGGTTCTATCACACCTGTATATTGCGGCGCATCAGCGACAGGCGAAGGCATAGATCAGCTTATGAACGGCATGAGCTGGCTGGTTCCGTCGGCGTCGGATTCTCCCGCAGAAATCGCGGCGGATGTCAACGGCTCGCCTGTTGAAATGACGGTGAGCGACAGTGCGCTGCCTGCTGCTATCGTATTCAAGACGGTTGCCGACCCGTTTGTCGGTAAGCTTTCTTACTTCAAGGTGGTTACAGGCAAAATTTCGTCCGACAGTATGCTGCTGAATATGAGAACGGGCAGTGTGGAGAAAATCGGCAAGATTTACACCATGTGCGGCAAGAAGCAGACTGAGGCTGAATATATCGGAGCAGGTGACATAGGCGCAGTTGCCAAGCTCTCGGGCGCGCTGACAGGCGATACCCTGTGCGCTCCCGCCCGCCCTGTAACTCTGGACGGGGTTGACTTCCCCAAGCCGTCGCTTTCAATGGCTGTGCTCCCTGTCAACAAGGGCGATGAGGAAAAGATTGCTCAGGGACTTCAGCGTCTGAGTGAAGAAGACCCATCCATGACCTTCGGACTCAACCGCGAAACTAATCAGATGATTGTCAACGGTCAGGGCGAGCAGCATATTGATGTAATTATCTCAAAGCTTAAAAATAAATTCGGCACGGATGCCAGGACTGAGGTGCCGCGCATTGCATACCGCGAGACTATCCGCAGCACGGTTGAAATTCAGGGCAGATATAAGAAGCAGTCGGGCGGTCACGGTCAGTATGGCGATGTATGGATCAGATTTGAGCCATGCGACAGTGACGGACTGGTATTCGCCGAGGAGGTTGTCGGCGGAGCTGTGCCGAAGAATTTCTTCCCCGCAGTGGAAAAGGGACTTCAGGACTGCATGAAGAAAGGCACTTTGGCGGGCTACCCTGTGGTAGGCGTCAAGGCGGTGCTGTATGACGGTTCATATCACCCTGTCGATTCATCCGAAATGTCGTTTAAGACGGCAGCCTCACTCGCATTTAAAAACGGTATTCCCAAGGCAAATCCCGTATTGCTCGAGCCTGTCGGCGAACTGCGCGCGGTTGTGCCAAATGACAATACGGGTGATGTAATGGGCGAGCTTAATAAGCGACGCGGCAGAGTACTGGGCATGGATTCGGTCGCCGACGGCATGCAGGAACTGATTGCCGAGGTGCCGATGGGCGAAATGTCCGACTTTGCAACATACGTCAGACAGACGACACGCGGCAGAGGACATTTCAGCTTTGAATTTAAGAAGTACGAGGAAGCACCCTACAACGTGCTGAAATCATTGATTGAAGAGTAAAAAACACAAAAAGGGATTGAGAGAGGGAGTAAGTGTGGATTTTTTGGCAGAAAATCCGGGTATTGACGCTGATGATATTGCCGCATTGATCCTGATGGCGGTTGCGTTAATTTTAGCGTTCGTCAGATAATTTGAAATTATGGAAAAATACCGACCGCATGCGAAAGAAAAATTCACATGCGGCCGAATTTTTTCATCAAACCCCATTGACAAAAGGCGCGTGATTAATTATAATGAATATAGAAGGTGGCACTGTCCGCGCGATTAAAATATATTGCGTAGACGGTTACTCGCTTGAACCTGTTTGGTAAAAATTAACCGCTTCGTTTGGCAGACCGGGCGGTTAATTTTTTTTGCCGTTGAAGATACGCTCAAGGATAATAAGAATTACGATGAGACAAATTATGTACTCCATAATACAGCACCTCCCTTCACAAAGAAGAGAGTAACCGCCTACCGTTTGCAATTATATTTTTAAATCATCGTGAACAGTGCCACTGTGAATTATTATATGTCAAAATTCACCACGTGTCAATATGTTTTTCATCAAAAACCTCCCGCCCGATTTTCTTAAAGAGGAACTTCGGACGGGAGGTTTTTTATTGTTTTTATCTGTATAAACAGCACTCACTGAATATTATTTCAACAGCTCATAAAATTCATCAAGCGCGGTACGGTTGAAGCCCTCCGCATCGAATTTTTTAAGTGAGCTTAAACGTCCGTCAATGTATGCGCGGAAGCCGTCGGCTACACCCTCAACAGAGTTTTCCACGATGAATCCGCACTCGTTTGACTGCAGAAATTCTCTTGGTCCTGTAATGTCGGTGCAAACCACCGGCTTTTCTAAAATAAGCGCTTCCATTATGGTCATCGGCAGACCCTCGTGGTGCGACGAGAGAACAAATACATCACATTTATTGAGTATTGGATATGGATTGCTCATGGAATTTACCAATATCACACGTTCGGGATTTGTTTCTTCCGCCAATTCCTTTATACTTTCAAATTTATTTCCACCGCCGCCTACAATTATCAGATACGCGTCTGAATGCTCTTGATTAAATAAGTTAAACGCATTTATCAGTCTGTCCTGGCTCTTTTCCACCGAAAAACGGGCTATATTTACGTATTTGGCAGCATTATTATCGTTAAGAATTTCATTCAGCCTCTCTAATGACACACTGCACCATGTCTCCTCATCAAATTCAACAGGCTTTTGCGAATTGTTCCTGATGTATTCAATGTTGTTGAAGTTGCGCGCCAAATGGAATTTATTTCTATCTACAGACGGCACATTTTCAGCAATCTCATTGCGCATGGTGTCGCGAATAATTGCAATTTTATCAAAGCTATCGTATGCCTTTACGAGTGAATTATAATGTACGCCGCGGCTCATCTTTTTTTCCTCCATGAGGTTACTGTGAGTGTAGATGATTTTCTCAGCGTCCATTTCAGCCATAAGATGACAAATAAATTTTTCATAACCGGTGTAATGAATCACCTTGTCAAAATTAATGCCCCAGAAGCATCTTTTTACCTCGCGCGCCGCAGTTTTTTCCACAGCCCTGCGCGTAAAACCGACATTTATGTTGAGGTTGAAATACAAATATTGGCAAACCGCCTCCCAATAGGTCAGGTTTTTGCCGCTGTGCATCGCCATATAATTGAATCTCTTGTCGAACCTGTGCACCTGCATCTGATTGGGTTTGGTAATTTTATAATAAAACGTAATCAGATAGTTGTACTGTTCAGGGTCAACATGATTTACAAGTCCCATAAATGCCGTTGTCAAGCCGTTTTGAGCCAGCGAGCCCGCATACATAAGCACATTCTTTTTACCGTTGTGGAATTCACTGCCGTCGATAACTTTCATGTTCTTCGACTGATTGCCAAAGAATACATATTCAATCAGTTCCTTGGACGCATCCGAGCTGTCGAACTCAGTAAAACTGCTCATTTCATTATCATAAGGCTTATACTTCTCAGGAAAATTTACCTCGTGCACCAGCGATGTATTATCACGGGTTATCACAAAGGGAAGCTGTTCAATATCCATATACATGCTGCGGGTGTTTTGATATTCTTCGCAGTCGTAAGCATGAAGAATAATTTTCCGCCCTGTGACGGCAAAATCAAACATCACGCTGGAGTAGTCGGTAATAAGACAGTCCGCTGCCGCGAGAACCTCATAGGTTTCATACTCCCGTGGGAACGAAATGATCTTGCTGAAACGGCTGAAGTCTATCTTACCCGCCGCCAGATGGTGCAGCTTAGCTATAATTACAGTGTCGCTGTCGACTCCCTCATCAAGAGCCTTGAGAATATCATTATCCGCCCCGCTGTTTCCGTTATCACGCCATGTAGGCATGTACACTGCGATTTTTTTATCGGTCAGATTCAGCCTTTCCCTGACCTCGGCCGCCTTGCCGCTGTCAAATAATACAGCGTTGCGCGGGTATCCCGAGAATACATATTTGCCGCAGTAATAGGGCGCAATCATATAATCGTCGCGGAGCTTTTCAAATGTATATTGATTTGGACAAAGCAGATAATCGGTCATCAGAAAATTACGCTGAACATTTCCCATTCCTATGGGATCATCTTTCACCGAGCGTCCCAATGCCTTTAGGGGAGTGCCGTGCCATGTGTTGAGGTAAATCTGCCCTTCTTTTTTGATGAAATAGGTCGGCATGGTTACATCTATCAGCAGATATTTTGCCGTAGCTATCACACGGCAGTATTCCTTTGAGTTCTTGACAATGACCTTCGCGCGGTTCATGCCGCACGCTTCCAGAGTGCCGCACACCTGATTGTAATATTTTTGCGAGGCGCTCACATAAATTTTGTATCGGTCAAAGCGTGGGTCGTTAATTATCTCACGCAGCAGATAAAACGGACTGCCGGTAATTCCGTCGCCGTGCATAGACTCCACATAAATAATATCATCTGAGACCTCAAGCCTGTCGTAATACGCAGTGTATCTGAACTTTGCCAGATAACCTGAATTGCGGTAAAAATTCAATGCCTTTTTTAATATATTCATTTTCACACAGCTTTCAATTAAATTACTTCTTAATTAAATCATACTACAATCCGTTATAAAAAACAACCCTTGTCCGCACAGATTTTGAATTGCACAGACAAGGGAAAATTTTACATTGAATTATCAATCTTCAAAAATAGCTTCAAACTCAGCTATTGCATTGCGGTTAAATTCCTCCGCATCAAAGAATTTTGCCTCAGGAAGTGTACCCTCAATAAACTTACACATACCATTGGCAAGACCATCCTCCGACTCCTCGACAAGATAACCGTAACCCCTCCTCAAAAATTGACGCGGACCCACGATGTCAGTGGAAATTACAGTTTTACCCAGCACCAATGCTTCCATGATAGTTACAGGCAACCCCTCATAATAAGATGAAAGTACAAATGCAGAGCACTTGGCAAGTACAGGAAATACATTCGACAGAGACTTTATAATAACTATATCATCACTGCATACAGAATCCGATACCTGCTGACGTACAGTATCATAAATCGCTCCATAACCGCCAATAATAATGAGCTTGGTTTTGGGATACTTCTCATGCACCTGTTCAAATGCATGTATCAGTCTTTCGTGACCCTTCTCATACGAAAAACGTCCGATATTAATAAATTTGACAGTGGAATTATCATTCAATATATCTTCAAGTTCTTCTTGAGAAATATTACATTCGGTAGCGTCAGTAACAGTCAGAACCTGTCCCTTTTCGTCGGTATATTCATCGCTAATATCAAAAACCAGTTTTTGGTTTGCTTTATCCAAAATGGTTTTGTAGTCAATCAGATTATGTGTAAGTATTACCTTATCTCTGATTTCATCTGAAGAGCAAACCAATTCTTCCTTTGTACCCTCACGGATAGCCACTATCTTGTCAAATCTGTTGTATGCCTTTTCAACGCACTTTACATCAAGATTGCCCTTTGTACGGGATTCCGCAATGAGATCATTGTGAATATATATTGCTTTTTTCCCGTCCATTCTTGCAAAAACTTCCATAATATCTTTTTCATATCCAGAGTAATGAATAAGGTAATCGAAATGAATATTATTAAACAAACGTTTAATTTCACGATTCATTATTCTATCCATTACCTTGTTTACCATTCCGAAATCTTTTTGAAAGAAATAATAGATAAAACGGCACAAAGCCTCACTATAGGAAAGCACTTTACGACCTTGAATAGGCATATAATCAAAGCCGGGAAAATCATGTATTGTCATTTTTGCACGATTAACAGAGTTCGCAGAAAACAACAGAGTGTAATTTCTCTTTTCACAGTCGATCATGTTAGCCAATGATTTAAGTGCTGAAGTTATGCCGTTTTTGGCAAGTGAACCCGTAAAAATTACCACGTTATCCTTACCATTATGATAAGTACTTGCAGGAATAATCTTAAGGTTGCCCTTATCTCCAGTTCCAAAAATATACTCGCATATATTTTTGGTTACGTCCTTGCTGTCGTACTGAACAAACTTACGCATAGACTTAGAATAATCCGGATAATCATTTATATCTTTTAACTGCTCTGCGAGCTGTTCGATGCTTTGCACTATAGGGAACGGAAGCGAATCATAATCCATATACAAACCATGCTCAGAGATATATTCGTCCTTATCATATGGATAAAGCACTATTTTTCTGCCTGTAACTGCAAAATCAAAGAACACGCTCGAATAATCGGTAATCAAACAATCCGCTGCAGTTAAAAATTCGTATGTTTCACATTCCTCAGGAAACGGTTTAATTTTGTTATATTTTTCAAAATCAATGCTACCTTTTGCTAAAGCATGAAGCTTTGCATAGAATACAGTCTTTTCATCCAAAAGCTTATCCAACTCATCCAAAATAGCCGCAATATCATTTGAAGCTTGATTAGAAAGAGCATTCAAAGAACCTCTCCATGTAGGCATGTAGATAATAACCTTTTTTTTCGACAGACCATACTGCTTGCGGATGCGCTTTCTCTTTGCCTTGTCAAACAATATACTGTTGCGCGGATAGCCGGAAATAATATGCTCACCGTTAAAAAGGTTGTCCAGCATATATGAATTGCGTATCTTTTCAAAGGTGAAGTCATTGGGATGTATAAGGTAATCAGCACAGAGGAAATTTCTTTGAGTATTACCGATTTCGTTGGGAGCGTTGAGAATATGCCTGCCCAAGCTTTTCAGCGGCGTGCCGTGCCATGTATTGACATAAATTTGACCTTCCTTTTTGATGAAGTAAGTCGGGAATGTCGAGTTATTTACCAAATACTTCGCCTCTGCAAGAACCTTACAGTATTTTCTTGAATGTAAAATCAGAATTTGGACATTTTCCATTCCGGAATTATCAAGCACCATTCTTATATTCTTCAAAGCGGTCTTGTCAGCCGCCACAAAGAGTTTCATGTGGTTATACTTCGGATTTCTGTATAATTCCTGTAAAATATAATAAGGACTGCAACTTAAACTGCTTCCGGTGAATGATTGGAAAATAGCTGTATTTTCGTCAATCGGAGTTTTTTCATAATACTTACAATAAATAAATCGAGCATGCTGAGCTGGCTGAATAAAGAATCCTGGAATTCTTTTAATCTTTCTGAAGAACAATTTGACCTTTTTTAACATTTTAGATATTTTACTCGGCATTTCCTTTACAAAGTCTCCTTTTCGTTAAAAGCATTTTAACCTCAAAAGTACATTTGATAATTATTACAACATACTTAATAAAATTTGTCAAGCTAAAGTTTAACTCTATGTAAATTTTAAATTTGTATATTATGTATATGGGTAAAACTGTCTATATTATTGATTATTTTTAATGACTTAAGGATACGCTGAATATATGAAAATTGCAATTATCATATATTTAATATCAAAAATTAGCAATTGAAAAAGTGGTATTTGCCACATTTGTTTTTTGCTTTGTAATGTATTATGTTAATCGTAAAGTCAAGAATAACGTAAGCTGTTATTGATGCAAGATGAGGAGAGATAATATTTTATGAGAGGTATTGAAAGCAATAAATCAAAAATCAGACGCTCAATATTTGCCGAAGTGGCCAAGCTTGCCTACGAGGGCGGCGATTTCAGCCGTCTTGACCAGCTTCCCTATGACATTCTGCCGGGAGAAATGGCAACCTATCGCAACAGCATATTCCTTGAGCGCGCCATAGTCGGCGAACGACTGCGCCTTGCCATCGGTCTGCCGATACGCCCTATAAATGAGCATGCCCCCGTCAGCAAGGGTATCGAAGCAAGTGCGCTGCCCGAGAAATACTACGAGCCGCCGCTTATCAATATCATCAAGTTCGCCTGCAACGCATGTCCTGAAAAGCAGGTAATTGTTACCGACGGCTGTCAGGGCTGTCTGGAGCATCCTTGTGTTGAGGTGTGTCCCAAAAATGCAGTCAGCATAGTCCACGGCAGAAGCGTTATCGACCGGGATAAATGCGTCAAATGCGGACAATGCGTCAATGCCTGCTCCTACAATGCCATAATCAAGCAGGAACGTCCGTGTGCTAAGGCTTGCGGCGTAAATGCTATCAAGAGTGACGAATACGGCCGCGCCGAAATTGATTACGATAAATGTGTAAGCTGCGGTCAGTGTATGGTAAACTGTCCGTTCAGCGCAATCGCCGACAAGAGTCAGATATTCCAGACCATACTTGCAATCAAGACCGGCACCCCTGTATATGCCGCAGTTGCTCCCAGTATAGCGGGACAGTTCGGTCCCAAGTCCACTATGGGCAACATCCGCCAGGCTTTCAAGCAGCTTGGTTTCGCCGACTTGGTAGAGGTTGCCGTGGGTGCCGATCTCTGCACCGTACAGGAGGCCAAGATGTTCCTCAAAGAGGTTCCCGATGAGATTCCTTTCATGGGCACAAGCTGCTGTCCGGCGTGGAGCGCAATGGCTAAGAAAATGTTCCCCGACCAGAAGGAATGCATCAGCATGGCGCTTACACCCATGGTGCTCACCGCCAGAATGCTCAAAAAGCAGAACCCGAACTGCAAGGTGGTATTCATCGGTCCGTGCGCCGCAAAGAAGCTGGAAGCGAGCCGCAGAAGCGTGCGCAGTGAGGTTGACTTCGTTCTGACCTTTGAGGAGGTCGCCGGAATGTTTGACGCCAAGGGCGTGGATTTCTCCGTTCTTCCGGAGGAAAACTCCATTGACAGCGCAAGTGCGGACGGTTACGGCTTCGCTATGAGCGGAGGAGTTGCACAGGCTGTGGTTCACGCTATTTCACACATCGCCCCCGAACGCGAGGTCAAGGTGGTTTCAGCAGAGGGACTGGACAACTGCCGCAAGATGCTTATGGTGGCCAAAGCGGGCAAATACAACGGCTATCTGCTGGAGGGTATGGCCTGTCCCGGCGGCTGTGTTGCAGGCGCAGGCACCGTAGCCAATCCCGCCAAGAGTGCCGCTGCAGTCAGAAAGACTATGTCGGACGCCACGAGAAAGCACACAATCGACGCGGAATACACTTTCTCCGACACCTATGACAATTGGCTTTACAGACTTGAGGATGACGAAGACAAGTAATTTTATTTATACTAATTTTCAATTAAAAAAGTACAAAAAAATCGAGCAAAAAACTTGCGTATATGGTTTTTTTGCGAAGATTTTTTGTCGTACTTTTATTGAAAATTAGTATTAATACCAACCGCCGTAATTCAGGCTTAAGCTCCAGAATTACGGCGGTTTATTTTTTTAGGATGCGCTAAATAAAAGCTTCAGAGTTTTTTAACACTACTTCTTTTTCTTCTTTTTCGATTGCTTCCCGCCCTTGTCTGACAGGGCGTTGGAAAATAATATCTCACTTAAATTCATATCGCGATATGCCGAAGGATCGTAATTCACCTTGGGCTGTCCGCCGTAGGTTGGGAGTGCAATCAAGGCGTCCTCGTCGCGGTCGTATGCGGATTTTTCTCCCTTTTTCTTTTTGTCGCTTTTTTTCTCTAATTCTTCTGCGGCATATAATGAGGCTGTTTCCGCTCTGGCGCCATACTGTCGGTGGGATTGCTCCGATTCGAGATCAATCGGGGACTCCATTGGCAGCATGAGCGATTTTTTGATGCCCGCCTCGTGGGAATATTTGTGCTTGCGCGCGGGGGCTTCTGCCTCCTCTGAAGCTGCGGCGGCAGGATTTGATACGGTGGAGGGTGAATATTTTCCGGCGGATTCCGCGATAGCCTTTTCAACCTCAAGCTGCCTTATTGCGGCCGCCTGACGAACTTCGTGCCTTCGGCGCAATGCCGCGCGGACGTCATCGGAAATCTCGACCGTATTTTTTTGCATACGAAATGTATTTATCGCGCCCACAAGGCGGCTGTTGCTGTCCAGACGCGGCAGCTCGCGGCGGGCATAGCCCGGCGCAGCGGGTGCAGGCTCATCTGAAGCAGTGGCAGACATGCTTTTGACTTCGGTATATTTGGCGTTCGGCATTTTTGCGTGATATATCTCTCCGGGAATCCAGCGGCCGTTGACCTTATAAATTTCGTTTTCATACTCGATATGATTTATGCGGGTTCTGACGGCAACTCTCCAACGCCTGCGATATTTAACGGTAACTCTGCGAGGAACAGGTTTGGCGGGAACGGTATCGGGAATATCCGCAACCGGCTCAGGTCTTGCGAAACTGAGCGCGGGCAGACCGATTTTGTCATCGTCGGTAAATCTGACGGGAGTATGATCCACAGGCTCAAATTTTAACTCGGGTTCAGGCTGGGGTTCGGCTGATTTTTGGTCACTGATGTAATCGTTTTCGTCAAAATTGTCGAGAATACCCAGGTGGTATGTCAGCTTGGCACTGTCAAAATTATCCTCGGTAGAGGTTATAACCTTGCGGTCATCGGCTATGGTTTCAAATACGGGTGATGCGTCGGCTTTGTATGCTGCGTCAGATGAGCCGGCGTCGGGCGGGTTAAGCTCGCTTTCGGCATTGAGGGCGCTGTCGGTATGCGCTGCGGAATTGCCGAACCTTTCGGAGCGGTCGGAACTCCTGGTCATGGTATAGCCCTCTTGCTCGGCGTCGTCGAATGATTTAGATGCAGAGACGCTGTAATCCAAATCCATAGGGACAAAGCCGTCAGCTTCGCCGGAACCGGCAGGGGAGTATGGAGAAGCCGGGTCGGTAAATATCACGGGAGTATCGTCAGAATCCCCCGACATGTCCACGCGGTCAAATTCATTCAAAGGCAGTGGAACAAAATCCTCATTCGGAGCATTGGAAGCCGTTATATTTTGGGTTTGGGTGTCAATGCGCTCTTTAAGCTGATTTTCCTTTATGCGGTTGCTTTTTTCTATGAAATTCTCAATAAGACCTATCATGCTGTCGTACTGCTTTTTTTCGGCGGGCATGGGGGCGGTGTCTATGAGATTTTCTATGGCGTAATACTCCTGCTCCTGTGAAGGCTCGCTTTTCTCTTTCCACTCCTGAAAGGCACCCGCAGGGGGTTCTTTTTTCTTTTGAAACAGAGATATATTTTTCAGGTCGTCGTCATCAAGTCCCGCACCAAAGGAGGACATCACAGAATTCAAACTGCTCAGCTCGCCCGAAACCTCCTCTGCGTTGATTGAATCTGCTGAAATGCTGACGGCGGGAATATCCTCAAAAGGCAGCGGCAGCTTGTGCGCAGGCCATGCACCGCGGCATTTTTCCAGCGCGTCTGAGGAGTTTATCCTCAGCCACAGCTCCTGCGGAAAATCGGGATTGTAGCGTATGCCCGCGGGAAAATCTACGGTATTCCAGTCGGTGCCGAGCGGAGTGTCATCGAGGCAGATAACGACTTTCGGCTTTGGACTGGTCATAACAATACGCGGTTCAAATTCCTTGTAGGAAGCATATTTTAAATAACTTTTTGATAAAAATACCATAGCTACGGCGGAATTGCTCAGACGCTCAGCAATACGCATATTTGATGGGTTGCCGCAGGCGGCACTGCTCCATATGCGAAAGCCCTCGTTAAACATCCTGACGGCTATGGGATATGCGATTTTTTCATCCTGTTGTGCGTAAGTTATAAATACATAGGGAGATTTGCCCTCATACTCCGGAATTGGCGCGAATGCCATTAAAAACACCTCTGAACTCAGTCATACAGCGGCTCTGATTGTCTTTGACAGACTGCCGCTTTTACAAAATTTACATTTATTATATTTTATTATATATTAAACTGCCGAAAGGTGCAAGTGCATAGATAAATAATTGAATAACAGTTTACATTTATTTTGCATTATTATTACAATTGCGTCAATAATATTTATAAGATTTCTATTGATTTAAGAAAGGAAATGCAGAATTATGGATGTAGTTTGGGAATACATCAAGGCTTTTGCCGTGGGAGGACTTCTTTGCGTGATAGGGCAGATTTTGATTGACAAAACAAAGCTGACCCCCGGGCGCATATTGGTGAGCTATGTCACTGCGGGAGTTATATTGAGCGCAGTGGGAATTTACAAGCCTCTGGCAGAATTTGCCGGGGCAGGCGCGACCGTTCCTCTGACAGGCTTCGGACATTCGCTTGCCGAGGGTGTGCGCAGGGCTGTGCAGGAAAAGGGACTTCTGGGCGCATTTACCGGCGGAATAACACAGACGGCGGGCGGTATTGCCGCCGCAATAATCTTCGGCTACATTTGCGCTCTCATAGCCAAACCCCACGCAAAAACCTGAAAAAGCAGGTAATACGGCAATCCTAAAAAATTGCTGTATTACCTGCTTTCAATGTTTTTAATGCTTTCAATGTTTCAGTCCATATTGCCTGTGGCAAACATTATTGCCGATATTGCCGCCAGAGGAGCGGTCTCGGTGCGCAGAATCCTTTTGCCCAGAGTGGCGGTCATTGCGCCGGATTCCTTGAGCGCGTCTGCCTCGACCGGGTCAAAGCCGCCCTCGGGACCTATAACTATTGCTATGTCGGTAATTTGCCGGGATGTTATTTTTTCGATGACGGCAGAGAGCGGTTCACCACCGCATTCATAAAAGAAAATGACTGCCTGATGTCCGGCAAGCTCTGCGGTCATTTGACGGAATGAAATCATCTGACCCACCTCAGGGATTATACCTCTGCCGCACTGCTTGGCGGCTGACAGGGCAAGCTTTTGGTGGCGTTCGTGCTTTTTGACGGCTGATTTAGTGTCCGGGCGGGAGACGGAACGCTGCATGAGCACAGGCACAATTCTATTTACACCCAGCTCGATTGATTTCTCGATGATAAGCTCCAGCTTGTCGCCTTTGGGATAGCCCTGGTAGAGGGTGATTCTGACCGACGGCTCACTGTCGGTGTCAACCTTATCTATGACCTTAAGCAGTACCGAGTTGTCGGTTATTTCGGCTATTTCACAGATGAAATCCACTCCCTGTCCGCCGCACACGGTCAGACTGTCCCCCGGCTTCATGCGAAGAGATTTGACGATGTGGCTTGCATCCTGCCCCGATATGGTGATAAAATCGCCTGACACATTTTCTATAAAAAATCTTGGCATTTTATATATTTACCTCCGTTGTAGAAATAAATCATAATTTAACATAGAGTACGCAACGCCGGGAATCCAAGGGGGCAGGCCCTCTTGGCGGGGTCGAGGG
>JAQXFQ010000201.1 GCA_029005175.1 Bacillota bacterium | reverse complement strand
ATAATCGTCTGCAAGGGAGCTGTCTGTAAAGTAGTCTTCAATAAGATATTCGGTTTCGCCCACATTTCCAAGCAAAGCAATAAAATCCTCGTCACTTATCAGAAATCTTGTAGAGGAACAGAGAGTGGAGTTCATCTGTCCGTCATAGACATATGACTTTACTGTAAAGGTCTTTGAAACATCACCGCTGCTGAGCGTGATTTTGTCGCCGACCGCAATATCAAATTCGTCAAGCAGAATCACGGGAACGCCGATTTCGCCTGTTTTAACCTCTGATTTATTTCGGTTTTCATCAAGCAGAACATCGTACTTATCGTTTTGCTTTACAAGGCTTATGTCAAGCCTGCAATCGGAAAGGCTGAACTGTTTTTCTTTTTTGTCAGATACCGAAAGCTCATTTCCGGTTACTGTAATCATAGTGACAGTCTGCCAATGCGTTATTCCCTCATAGCTTTTATTGAACTTGTCAATATCCGACTGCACAAGCTCGCCTTTATGCATTTGCAGAAAGTGCGGAGGATTTGCCGTTTCATACATATTTGTAATTGATGTAAAAAGTTGAGTGAGCATAAGGGTGACGGTAACTGCGATAGTCACAGACAGGCTCATAAACAGGAACAGAATCAGATTGCTTACCGGATTTTTTCTGAAATCGTTTTTCAAAAGCTTAAAATACATAGATTACTCCTTTATTGTAGACTGCGGATACTCTTACTTCTGCCAATAGCAAATGCGGCAGGTATAATGCAGATACCGGACAAAATAAGCATAAAGCCTATCCCTCTGCCTGTTCCTGTTCCGATTAATGCGCCAATGCTGTCTGCAAGTACGCCGTTGTCGGAAAGCAGCGGCTCAAACACATAATCAGCCAGTACTCCGCTCAGGGCATAGGCAAATACCGTACCAATCTGCGACAACAGACTGATGATTCCCCATACTCTGCCCTGTACTTCATTTGGAATGTTTTTCCTGACAAGCACATCGGCGCTTGTATTTATAAAGGGCAGAGCACTGAAAAATAGAAAAATACCTGCGCCTGTAACAAATATGCTTTTGTTCACTCCTGCAAGAGCAATAAATATTCCACTGAAAATTCCTGCAACACACAGGACGGTTGAGTAATTCTTTTTAATTCCGAGTATACCGATGAACACACTGCCCAAAAGCATTCCGACAGCACAAAGCGATTCCATAAATCCGACTGTTTCTGCATCGCTCACGGCAAGAACCATAGGTGAGGTTAATGTCTGTAAAATGCCTACGAAAAAGCACACAAAGGACATCAAAAGAATTAGCATGCGGATACCCTTGTTTTTATTGATTTCCGCAAAGCCAAGCCTCATTTCTCTGCCGATACTTTGCTTTTCAACCTTCACAACCTTGCCTACTGATTTTCTGACGATTGCCACCGTTGTAACGGTAATCAGAAATGTTCCGATATCAAGGAGCAGAATCAGACGGATATCAGCCACTGCAAGGAGTATACCTGCAAGTGCAGGAGAAATCAGAAATTTTGCATTTCCTGCTATCTGCACCATACCGTTTGCCTTTGCATACTCCTCCTCGGTCAGAAGCTCCGTGATAGTAGCCTTGAAGGACGGCTCAAGAAGAGCGACAAATACTGCGTTAAAGGTTACGCCTATAAATATCGGCAGCATACTGTCCGAACCTGCTTGTATATTCCAAAGTACATAAGCAAGACCGAGTCCCGAGAACAAATCTCCTATAATCAGTAGCAGGCGTCTGTCATATCTGTCTGCAAGCACACCGCCGAGGGGACTTAACAGAATAGTCGGCAGATATGCAAGCAATGTAATCAAGGAAACATATGTGGCACTGCCCGTTGTCTGATATACATAGACAGACAACGCAAAAGCCGTCATACCGCTTCCGATACTTGATATGAGTTCTCCCGACCATAGCATCAAAAATTTCTTCATTTTGTTTGCATCTCCTTTGCATTTTGGCTACATTATAGGAAAATGCACCTTACAAAACAAGAAATTTCAGTTTACATTGAGGATTTTTTCCGCTACTCTTAGTAGCAAACCGCAATTTCTTTTGAAAAATGCAGCATAGAGATACAAATCGAAAGAAGAAAAGACTTACGCGCTTTATTATGCAATTCAGGGGTTGTCGCAAATGACAAAATTTGCAACAACCCCTGAATCTCTGAAAGATTAAGTTTTATCAAGTATGATTTATTTTAAATGTTGAAAATATATTGAATAAAACACGCATTAATCCTGAGGGTAGGGCTTAAGCAGGTTTAATAAAATCAGTTAATGCTCGTACCAGCCGACCACTCCGGGATTAAGATTAATGTTAATCTGCTTAATCTCCTGATATTCTTCAAGTCCGTGTATGCCAAGCTCTCGACCTATGCCCGATTTCTTATAGCCGCCCCACGGTGCCTCATTAAAGCAGGGATTGTAGCAGTTAATCCATGTTATGCCCGCGCGGATTTCTTTTATTACACGCAGAGCTCTCGCACCGTCCGATGTGAATACCGCGCCTGCCAAACCGTACTCGGTATTGTTAGCCATGTCTATGGCTTCCTGCTCTGTCTTGAAGGTCTGAACAGTAACAACAGGCCCGAAGATTTCCTCTTTAACGATGGTCATATCGTCTGTGCAATTATCAAATACTGTCGGGCGAACATAATATCCCTTTGCACATTCGCCTTCTGTATAGCGATAGCCGCCGCATACGAGAGTTGCCCCCTCATCTATGCCTTTTTGGATGTAATCAAGCACCTTGTTCATATGGCTCTCGGTGACGAGCGGTCCCATATCGGGATTTTCGAGAGGATTTCCGATTGTAATTGCATTAGCTCTTTCTGCCAAACGCCTGACAAATTTATCCTTAATGCTTTCCTCTATAATAATGCGTGAACCCGCCGAGCAGATTTCGCCTTGATTGAGGAATATGCCGAGCATCGCCCATTCAACAGCACCCTCCAAATCGGCGTCGGCAAAGATTACGTTAGGAGACTTGCCGCCAAGCTCCAATCCTATCTTTTTCACATTGCCCGCAGCTGCCCGCATAATGCTTTGACCCACCTCGGTAGAGCCTGTGAATGTAATCATATCAACATCTTTGTTTTCCGCAAGCTCGTTGCCTATGGTTGAACCTGCGCCGAGAACAAGATTCACACTGCCCTTTGGCATACCCACTTTTTCAAATATTTCAAACAGCCTTATGCATGAAAGTACGCAGTTCGAGCTGGGCTTGAACACAATGCTGTTTCCCGCCGCGATTGCAGGAGCAAGCTTCCAAACGCCCATGAGCAGAGGATAATTCCAAGGTGTAATCTGAGCGCAGACGCCCACAGGCTCATGAATTGTGTAGGAATGCATTTTGCCGAATCCCTCGTTTACCTCGTAGACGCCGCCGTGAGGTGCTTTGATGAGGCTGGAATAATATCTGAAGCAGTGGATTGCATCGTCAACGTCAGCCTCAGCCTCTCTTAACGGCTTGCCGTGGTTAAGCGTGTCTATGCGCGCCAATTCATCTCTTACCTTATCCATTTCATCGGCAATTTTAAGCAGCATATCCCCTCGGGTCTGAGCGTCGGTATCACGCCATTCGCGGGTTACATAAAACGATTTTTTCGCTGCGGCTATTGCAAGACGTGCGTCGTCAACGTCACCCTCTGTTACAACAGCAAGAACTTCACCGTTGGAAGGATTGATTGTATTTCTTGTCTTTCCGCTGATGCTTTCAACCCAACAGCCGTCAATAAACATCTTTTTTATTTCCATTTTCCGTTTCCTTTCAAAACTCAGTGATTCCAAAATTGCCGAGACAAATATCATAAAACAGCCTATGCACGTTTTTTAACCCAAAACATAGCCTTGAAATACAGTTCCGAATATTCCGGCAAACATGCATTACTGATGGCAGCAATATTCCTGCAAGCTGCGAACTTGTATTTTGACGTCATTAAGAGCCTATCCTTAAAGATTGAAGGCTTTCTTTGTATCTGCCAAAGCTTCGTCCATTCTGGAGATAACATCCTCCATGTCCTGCTGCGAAATTACGGCAGTCGGCTCAAAGCGGATGGTTTTAGCGTTTACAAGTGTTCCCGCAGTCATTACGCCTCTTGCAAACAAGCCCTTTGCGCACTCATAGCCGATGTCGCTTGTCTTGAATTCCACGGCGAGCATAAGTCCCGTGCCGCGAACCTCGTCTATGACTTCGGGATACTTGGCCGCGAGCTTCTCAAGACCACTCTTGAGAAATTCACCCTTTTTCCTGCACACACCCGGAATATCGTTTTCAAGCATATACTTAATGGTTGCGATTGCCGCCGCGCAGCATACGGGGTTGCCGCCGAAGGTCGGTGAGCCGAGCAGCCATGGATTGTCTATAAGCTGCTGCGTCCACATTTTAGGCTTGCAGATGATTCCCGTTATCGGCATGATACCGCCGCCGAATGCCTTGCCGAAGGTCATGATGTCGGGTGTAACGCCCTCAGCCTCACATCTCCACATGGTGCCTGTACGACCCATGCCCGTCTGTATCTCATCAAATATCAACGCGACTCCCTTTTCGTCGCATATTTCTCTGACTTCTTTTAAATATCCCTCGGGGGGAATGATAACGCCGGCCTCGCCCTGTATCGGCTCAAGGATTACGGCGGCTACCTTTTCGCCAACTGCCTGAAGATTGGTTATAGCCTTTCTCACATCCTCGGCATTGCCGTATTCAACGTGCTGCACCTGCTGAACCATAGGCGAGTAGGGGATTCTGTAGGTGCCCTTGCCGCCCATTGAAATGGCACCCATTGACTTGCCGTGGAATGCACCAACTGTTGAAATATACCATCTTCCGCCTGTTGCTATTCTGGCGAGCTTCAATGCCATTTCCACAGCCTCTGCGCCGCCGTTTGTGAAGAAGCAGTATTGCAAATCGCCGGGTGTAATGTCGGCAACTGCCTTTGCGAGGTATCCTCTCAGCGGGTCGAGAAGCTCCTGTGAATGGAGTGCCTGATGGTCAAGCTGCGCCTTGACGGTTTCGAGAATCTCGGGATTTCTGTGTCCGCAGGTGAAGATACCAAAGCCGCCGAGACAGTCGATAAATTTTTCACCGTTCAGACCGTAGCAGTAAGCACCTTCGTCATGCCATTCCAAAACTGCGCCGTCCTCAGAATCGGAGGATACCGACTTTCTGTACTTGAGCCAGCCGGGGCTTACATAATTATTAAAATGGTCGAGAGTGTCGGCAACCATTGCCTTTTTTTCTTCTGCCGAAATATCCTTTGTATCTGTCTTTATAAGACCAATCACTCTGTCTAAATCCTTAATTACCTGTGCATTCTTATCCATGATGAACCTCCTGAAAATAAAGGCGTATTTTTATACAGCTCTGTACTGCATTAAAAATACGCCTTTGCACTCTTAATTTGTTTTTGTGACTTTATTATATCGCCTAAGTTAAAAATGTGCAATGGCTAATTTTATCCGTTTAATACTCAAGTTAAAGTAAAAACACTTATATTTAAATATTTTATACTTAAAATTAAGTAGAAATTTTCAAATATCGCTTGTAAAGCATACGGAAATATGGTATCATAAAAAGCAAATAATAGGGGAAAGGCGGTGCATCAGATACGGAAAAGATTGACTTTTTGGCAATAAATGAATTGATATATCAGATTTATACCTCCAAGGACGGACAGCAGCTCAAGGAGCGATTTCTTGAAAATCTCCGCCGTATAATTCCATACAGCTATGCGAGCATTATGATGGTCAAGGAGGAAAAGAGCCGTCTGTGCGTTTCCGACCCGTACTGTGTTCCCTCAGATTTCACGCAGTTTGAAATGGATTACAGCAAATACGAAGCCATAGACCATACAGACTGGGTATTGCAGTCCTCTGAAACAGTCATAATTCGTGAAAGCGCGATAATGCCCGACAGCAAGCGTCTTGCGACTCCGATATATCGGCAATATTACGATAAATATCAAATATACGACACGCTCCAAATGAGCATTGTGTATTCAAATAAGCCGATTGCCTTTCTCACACTTTACCGCACAAAATCAGACGGAGCTTTTACAGATGACGATTCGTTTTATTTACATGCTCTGCGCAAGCATCTCAACTATGCATTTTATACTGCGTATGCCTCGGAGGAAAGTCATCAGCATAGAAATTCAATTTTGGAGCTGACTGAGAGATTCGGCCTTACAAGGCGCGAAAGCGAAATTTTAGGCATGATATTCAGCGACAAGGATAATTATGATATGGTTTGTGCGCTCGGAATAACCAATCACACATTGCAAAAGCATTTGCAAAACATCTACAAAAAAATGAATGTTTCGGGAAGAATAGAGCTTATGAAATACAGATAACACAATCGCCCACAGCTGATTAAAACTGTGGGCGATTGTGTTGTAATATAGCTATATTCGCTTCAACGGCACTTGATTTAACGGCACCTGCTGTGTTATGCAATGTATATTTCCGCCGCCGTATACAATCTCGCGTGTATGCACTCCCACCACATTACGGTCGGGAAACATATCACGTATTTGGCTCAATGCGAGCTCGTCGTTTTCATCGTCATATTGAGGCACTATTACGGCATTGTTGCAAATGAGAAAATTCGCATAGGAGGCTATGCACAGATCTCCGTTTTGTCTTATCTTTGAGCCGCACACATGGTCTATCGTTTCTGCGCCCTCCATGAAAATCGGGTTTTTGGTACAGCAGAGCTTATGCACCTTGAGCTGTCTGCCCTTTGCGTCAGTCATGCAGGACAAACGCTTTAATGCGTCCTGAGAAGCTTCATAAAACGGGTGGCTTTTATCCTCTGTATATATGCAGCAAACCTCGCCGGGTCTGATGAAACACGCAACATCGTCAATATGACCGTTTGTTTCATTCGGGTCTATTCCGTCTTTGAGCCACAGCACCTTTTCGCAATTGAGATATTCGCACAGCATATGCTCGATTTCCTGCTTTGACATATCCGGGTTTCGCCCTTTGGACAAAAGGCACATCTCTGTGGTGAGAACCGTACCCTCACCGTCCACATGAAACGAGCCGCCCTCCAGCACAAATCCCTCTGTTCTGTAATAATCGGTGCGTGTTATCTCGCAGATTTTTTGAGCGATAAGCTCATCGTCATTCCACGGAAAATACAATCCGTCCACAAGCCCGCCCCACGCGTTGAAAGTCCAATTCACAGCGCGGCGCCCGCCCTTGCCGTCAATTAAAAATGTCGGACCCGAATCACGGCACCACGCGTCATCAGACGAGGTTTCGATTACACGTATATCTGCGGGAAGCTGCGCGCGGCAGTTTTCATATTGGTCGTGAGCTGCAAGCATGGTGACATTTTCAAATTTACTTATAGCCTTTGCGACATCGGCAAACTGCTTTTGCGCAGGCTCAGCTGCATTGCGCCAATTGTCTGTGCGATAGGGCCAGATCATAAATATTTCGTCCTGCGGCTCAAACTCTGCGGGCATACGGAATCCGTCTGACTTCGGCGTTGAGCCTTTGATTTCCTTTGACATAAATTCAATCCTCCGTTTGTCAATGCGTTGTGAGAATCGTGTACATTTCCGGTCTTCTGTCTCTGAAAATCCCCCATTCACGTCGCTCACGGGCAAGCGCGTCGAGGTCAAATTCATGCAGAATAAAGCCTTCGCTCACTCTGTCAAATTCGCTCACGATACGGCCGTGATTATCTGCGATAAAAGACGAGCCGTAAAATACGATTTCGCTGTCATCCTCGGTTTCTCTGCCAACCCGGTTCGAGGCTATTACGGGCATCATATTTGCCGCTGCGTGCCCCTTCATAACATTATGCCAGTGAATTTCAGAATCCTTGCCGAGTGTCGGCTCACTGCCGATTGCCGTGGGATAAAACAGCATTTCGGCGCCCATGAGCGCCATTGCGCGCGCTGTCTCGGGAAACCACTGATCCCAGCATATGCCGAATCCGAGCTTACCGAATTTTGTCTCCCATACCTTGAAGCCTGTGTCGCCGGGAGTAAAATAAAATTTTTCAGCATAGGGCATGCCGTCGGGAATGTGAGTTTTGTGATACACGCCGAGCAGGCTCCCGTCGCTGTCGATTACAGCAAGGCTGTTAAATGCTGTATTGCCGTGTTTTTCAAAAAAGCTGACGGGAATTACTGTATTCAGCTCTTTAGCAAGCTTTGAAAACCGTTTTATCGCCGCGTTTTCAGATGTTTCGGTTGCCAGAGAAAAATATTCAAATTTGTGTTTTTGACAAAAATACGGCGTCTCAAAAAGCTCCTGCAAAAGCACAATGTCAGCGCCCGCGCTATGCGCAGCTCTTATAAGATTTTCCGCCTTGTCGAGTGTGGCTTCTCTGTCCCATGAAACACTCATTTGTGTTGCCGCAACTGTTACCGTTCTCAAGATACCATTCTCCTCACCATAAAAATTAAAGGAAGCCGTACACGTTTTAAATGTACAAGCTCCCTTGCTGCTGTTATTATATTGACAAAAAAATTGAAATTCAAGGCGATTGATAAAAAATAATCAGTATTATTCATATAAATGGTCGTTTTGGATAATTCGATACTTAAAAAGAAGTAGAAATGTTAAAATTGCTAATTTACTAAACGGCGAAAATAATATATAATTAATTTGAGGTGCGATTTTATGTATATAAAAGAATTTAACGACTGGATGTTTTTCAACAACCTTATTTATAAGATTTATACCACCGAAGACGAGCGCGAGATGCGGCGGGCATTTATTGAGCAGCTCAGCATGGTTTTGGACTTTGATGCGGCGGATTTTCATTTGGGCAGCGACGACGGCACATTCAAAATGGTAAACTGCGTCAGCTTTAACTGCAACGGTGCTGATATGGCCAAATACGATGAGCTGGATTACTCACGGGGGCTGCTTTACAGCGGAAAGTGTCTGGTGTATCGTGAGACGGACATAGTCTCGGATGATGTGCGCCTGAAGTCCGAATATTATCAGAGGGTATATCTCAAAAACCAATGGAATTATGCCATGCAGATGATATTTGCGAGAAATAAGCGGTTTCTGGGAGTTCTCACTCTTTACAGAGCAATAGGCAAGGAAAATTTCAGCCACAACGATGTAATGATTCTGGATATGTTAAAGGACCACATGGCGTTCCGTCTTTACAGCGAATATGAAAAACGCTGCAGACGATGCGAGTTTAATATAAAAGAATTCTGCGAGGAATATGCACTTACAAATCGCGAAGCCGTAGTTCTCGAGCACATTCTTAACGGGGAAGAAAACGCGGAAATAAGTGAAAAACTTGTGATAAGCGTACATACACTCAAAAAGCATATTCTAAATATTTACAGAAAAACAAATGTGAAAAATCGTATTCAATTACTCCATAAGGTTGGGTGGAAATAAAACGATATACTTAAAAAGTAGTATGAAAATAAATAATTATGCTACTTGAAAGATTAGATGAATGATGTTACAATGCAGGTAAATTCAAATACATGATTTTTAAAGGCAACGACGCTGTAAAAAGTTATCGTTGTCTTTTATTTTTTATTCAAAAAGTTGGTCATGTAAAAAGGAGACTTGCGCAATGAAAGAATTGGTTATTATCATAAGACCCGAAAAGCTCGAAAAGGTAAAAGAAATACTCGACCTTAAGCATTGCGGCGGTATGACAATATCAAGCGTCATGGGCTGCGGTACGCAGAAAGGCGTGGTGGACGAGGATTCCGTAAATGTGATTAAGGGCTTTAAAACCAATATCAATCTTCTTCCTAAAATCCGTGTGGAAGTAGTAGTTAAGGACGGCGATGTCGAAGACATTCTGACTGAGCTGCGCGATAAGATTACAACCGGACACGTCGGCGACGGCAAGGTGTTCATTCGCAATATAGAGTCCGCAATGCGACTGAGAACCGGCGAGAGAGATGAAAAGGCTCTGTAAAAAACTAGAGAGGCGTGATATTTTGTTATGACAGACAAAAAAAAGGTAATCGTTGAGATCAAAGGCGTCAATAAGGTTTACGGTACAAACCATGTTGTCAAAGACCTTGACCTTGATATATATGAGGGTGAGTTTCTCACACTGCTCGGCTCGTCCGGCTGCGGCAAGACCACTACACTGAGAATGGTCGCAGGATTTGAAGAACCGACAAGGGGAAGCATAAAGGTTGAAAACGAAGACATTCACAACAAGGAGCCGTATGAGCGCGATGTCAACACAGTTTTTCAGAGCTATGCATTGTTTCCGCATATGACCATATATGATAATGTCGCGTACGGACTTAAAATGAAAAAGGTTAAAAGAGCCGAGATTAAAGAGCGCGTTACTGAAATGTTGGATTTGGTGCAGCTCGGCGGCTTTGAAAAGCGTTATCCGTCACAGCTTTCGGGCGGACAGAAGCAGCGAGTGGCAATCGCCCGCGCACTTATAAACAGGCCAAAGGTACTTTTGCTTGACGAACCGCTCGGCGCACTTGATTTGAAGCTGAGAAAGCAGATGCAGCTTGAGCTTAAGCGACTTCAGAAAAAATTAAATATCACTTTCATTTATGTAACGCACGACCAGGAGGAAGCGCTTACCATGAGTGACAGGATTTGTATTATGAACGAGGGGGTTCTACAGCAGGTGGGAACTCCCTCTGATATTTATGAGGCACCTCGCACCCGATTTGTGGCAACATTTATCGGCGAAACAAATCTTTTTGACGGCATAGTAAGCTCCAAGGCGGACGGCAGGCTTCACATCAGCGTTGAGTCAGGCGATTTCTACGTTCCGGATGAGGGATTTGCCGCTGACGAAATGCTTGCGGTGTCTGTCAGACCCGAAAGAATGCTGTATTCCACCGAACCTGTTGATGGATTTAATTTGGTGGGCTTTGTTAAGGAGCAGATATATGTAGGCTCGGTGCTTAAAACAGTCGTGGAGCTTGCAAACGGAAATGAAGTAAAGATAGAGCGTCTGGCAGGACAGGAGCTTCCAAACGGCGGCAAGGTGTATTTGTATTGGAAAGACGGAGACGCCAAGCTCATACATACCTTTGACGATGTTTTTGCGGAAGCGGTTGAAGATATTGTTATGAAATAGGAGGGATTTTAAATGGCAAAGCTTACAAAGCACAGCTTTAGGTCGAACACACTTCCCGCCTTAACAATGGTAGGTCCGGTGACGCTGTGGCTTGCATTTTTCGTGGCAATACCGCTTATATATGTGTTTATCATGAGCTTTTGCAGCCTGGACAGCGGATACAATGTTGTATTTGAATTCACACTTGCAAATTATGAGCGGCTGTTCGACCCGAATTACGTTCAGATTTACATCACCTCGATTTTGGTTGCATTTTTCACCACCGTGCTGTGCATAATCATTGGCTATCCGTTCTCGTTCCTGATCGCGCGGACGACATCAAAGCACAAGGCTCTGCTGTATATGCTGGTAATAATCCCGTTCTGGACAAATTCACTTATCAGAATTTACGGTTGGAGAAGCTTCCTCGGCGCAAACGGTCCGCTGAACAATTTTCTCAAGGAAATGCACCTCACAGACACGCCGATACAATTTTTGTTTAATCGCGGCACCACTGTTTTGGGCATGGTGTATTGTTTGTTCCCGTTCATGGTGCTGCCGTTGTATACGGCAATCGAAAAACTGGACAAAAGCCTGCTTGAGGCATCGTCGGATTTAGGCGCACGAGGATTCTCAACATTTACGAGAGTTATTATTCCTCTTACAATGAGCGGTATATTTTCGGGAAGCATAATGGTGTTCATTCCGAGTCTCGGATATTTCTTCGTTGCGGATATTCTCGGCGGCGGCAATTCCGATGTTATAGGCAATCTTATTGAGCGCCAGTTCCAAAGCGGCAACAACTGGCCTTTGGGCGCGGCACTGTCAATCATATTAATACTCATAACTCTGATTCTGGTCAAGCTTTATCAGAAAATGGGCGGAGATATGGAAAGTCTGGGGGTGTAGCAGATGAGCAGGAAAGTCAAAGCTTTTGTAAAGAAAATAAGCAGTGTAATATTCTGCGGACTGGTTTATATATTCCTGTTTCTGCCCATTGTGGTTATAATTGTAAATTCATTTAATGCCACGACATCCAAGCCGTATCAGACATGGAAAGGTTTTACGTTTGACTGGTATATAAAGCTGTTTGACAACAGCACGCTGCTTGAATCCTTCAGTGCTACCATGACGGTTGCTATAATAAGCACACTTCTTTCAACTGCCATCGGAACTATTGCGGCAGTGGGAATGTACAAGTACAAGTTCAAAGGAAAGAATATAATAGACGGACTTCTGTATATTCCCGTGGTCATTCCGGAAATCGTTTTGGGCATATCGCTCCTGACCTTATTTTCAAACACACATATTCCTCGCGGTATGCTCACCCTCGTGCTTGCACACACGACGTTTTCTATTCCGTATGTAATATTTAACGTGCGTGCGAGGTTGTCGGGATATGACAACTCCATAGAGGAAGCAAGCATGGATTTGGGTGCAAATAGAATTGCAACTTTTAAAAACATTACGCTTCCTGTTCTTGCACCGGGTATAGGTGCAGGTGCACTGCTTGCATTTACACTTTCGATTGATGACGTAATAGTAAGCTATTTTACAAACGGTCAGGTCAAAACCTTTCCGCTCAAGGTTATGGAATCCATAAAGAGCGGTGTTGCGCCTGATGTCAACGCACTTTCAACTCTGATATTGCTGGGAACAATAGTTCTCGTTATACTTACTCAAAGCAATTTATTTAAAAAGGCAAAATAGAAAGGAAGAAAAATTATGAAAAAACTAGTATCATTTCTGACAGCCTGCGCGGTATGCGCAATGGGAATCTCAACACTTGCAAGCTGTGGCAGCTCAAGCTCAGCAGGGGAGAACGGCACCATTAACATCTACACATGGACAGAATATATCCCCGACAGCGTTATTGACAAGTTTGAAAAAGAAACGAAAATTAAAGTCAATGTCAGCACCTTCTCGTCAAACGAGGACATGCTTGCCAAGGTAAAATCCGAAGAGGAGGGCGCATTTGACATTATTCAGCCCAGTGACTATATGGTTGAGCAAATGGCAACGCAGGGAATGCTTGAAAAGCTTGACACATCAAAGCTTACCAACCTTTCAAACATCGGTGAGCAGTATCTTAACCCGTCATACGACCCCGGCAATAATTATTCCGTACCGTATCTCGGCGGCGTTGAGGCAATAGCTGTAAACACGGCAATGGTTTCTGATGAAATAGTTTCTTACAGTGATTTGTTTGACCCCAAGTATGCCAATCAGGTGGTTCTTTTGGACGATTTCAGAGCCGTTATCGGTATGACTGCAAGAAGCCTCGGCTACAGCATGAGCACAACAGATAGGGATGAACTGGCTGAGATAAAGACAAAGCTGCTTTCCATCAAGCCTAACGTCAAGCTTTACGATTCGGACAGCCCGAAATCGGCGCTTATCTCGGGCGAATGCTCACTTGCCTCCGTGTGGAGCGCAGAGGTTGCACTCGCTATGGATGAGGTATCGTCAATCAAGGTAGTTTATCCCGAGGAAGGCGCATATTTGTTCATGGACAACTGGGCAATTCCAAAGGGCGCAAAAAATATTGACGGCGCAATGCAGTTCATAAACTTTATGCTTGACGCTGAGAATATGTCAATGGTTTTGGCAGAATTCCCGTATATGTGTCCGAACACCGAAGCGATTGCCCTTATGGGTGACGAATATGCCGCAAATCTCGCAAAGAATCCTCCTGAAGATGTTATCGCAAAGGGCGAGTATATAAAGAACCTCGACACGGATACACTGGCAATATATGACCAGATGTGGACAGAATTAAAGAAATAAAGATTTTAACAGACATCTGAAACCCATAAATAACAAAATTCTCGGACAGACTCTGTTCGGGAATTTTGTTGCGTCAAATTGCAATTGATGATGAATGAAAGGAAGTAATTCCAAAGTGAAGCAGTTCAGCGTAACACCGAAAATTACGATGTTTGACACCTGTGACGAGTTCATAAAAGAATACAGCATAAATGAAAATGACCTTGTATTCACTATTGAAATCACATGGACAGCTTATTTTAAAAATGTAAATGCAGGAACTGTAATTTACATCGAAAAATACGGTCAGGGTGAGCCTACTGATGAGATGATTGAGGCAATCTGCAAAGACCTGAGCAAGCCTTACCGCCGGGTTATTGCAATAGGCGGAGGCACGGTTCTCGACTGTGCAAAGCTTTTTGCATTAAAGCAGACCTCCCCCGTGACAGATTTATTCGATAAGAAAACTCCTGTTGTCAAGGATAAAGAACTTCTGCTTGTTCCGACAACCTGCGGCACAGGCTCGGAAATGACAAATATTTCCATACTTGAGTTTAAGCAGAGACATACAAAATTCGGACTTGCAGTTGACGAACTGTATGCTGACCGGGCAGTGCTTATTCCCGAGCTGCTGTACGAGTTACCCTTCAAGGTGTTTGCGGCAAGCTCAATAGACGCGCTGATTCACTCGGTGGAATCATATCTCTCCCCAAAGGCAACGCTTATATCAAAAATGTTCTCGAAGGAAGCTATGAAGATGATTCTGAACGGCTACAAAAAAATTGCCGCCGAGGGCAGGGACGTATTAAAAAGTCTGCTTCCTGATTTTTGCCTTGCATCAAGCATGGCAGGCATAGCATTCGGCAACGCAGGCTGTGCCGCCGTTCATGCCATGAGCTATCCGCTGGGTGCGCAGTTCCATATCCCGCACGGGGAATCGAATTACGCTCTGTTTACGGGAGTATTTAAAAAATACATGGAAATCAGCCCGAGCGGTGAAATAAAGCAACTGAATGAAATTATATCCGAAATTCTCGGCTGCGATGAATCGGCGGTTTATGATGAACTTGAAAAGCTTCTCAACACTGCAATCCTGCAGAAAAAGCCGCTGCATGAATACGGAATGACCGAACCGATGATTGAAGAATTCACGGATTCGGTCATAGCAAATCAGCAAAGACTGCTGGGAAATAATTATGTTTTCCTCGACAGGAACGCGCTGATTGATATTTATACAAAATTATTTTAAAATAATAAATGAGCATAAGTGGCAAAATATACAAATAAATGATAATTTAGCGGAGAGTACGCAACGCCGGGAATCCAAGGGGGCAGGCCCTCTTGGCGGGGTCGAGGGGCAGCGCCCTTCGTGGGGTCGTAGGGGCAAAGCCCCTACAAAACCAAAGTGT
>JAQXFQ010000200.1 GCA_029005175.1 Bacillota bacterium | reverse complement strand
TTTGAGCTTCGCATGGGTGCTTTTCCTATTTTAAGTTTTTCTTGCACTTTGGTTTTGTGGTGGCTTTGCCCCCACACCCCCACCAAGGCGCTGCCCTGGACCTGCCAAGAGGGCCTGCCCCCTTGGATTCCCGACGTTGCGTACTCTATGGTAAATTATCATTTATTTGTGCATTTTGCTACTTTTGCTCATTTAATTAAAAATCACAGCTTGTCGATTTCCTTTAGCAATTCGGTCAGAAGCTCTTCCTCGGGCACCTTGCGGAGAACCTCCCCCTTTTTGAAGATAAGTCCGCAGTTGACGCCGCCCGCAATTCCTATATCAGCCTCTCTCGCCTCACCCGGACCGTTGACCACGCAGCCCATGATTGCCACCTTGATGTCCTTATTAACATCCTTGAGAGCCTCTTGCGCGTCCTCCGCAAGCTTTATGAGATTTACCCGGGTTCTGCCGCATGTCGGACAGGATACAAACTGAATACCGCCCTTGCGAATATCCAAAGCTTTGAGAATATCTCTCGCCGCATATACCTCGCGCACGGGGTCGGCTGTGAGCGATACTCTCACGGTATCGCCGATGCCGTCCATGAGCAGTGCGCCAAGCCCCGCCGAGGATTTGATAAGACCCATGCGCTCCGTTCCCGCCTCGGTAACGCCGAGGTGCAGCGGATAATCGCACCTCTGAGCTGCCAGTCGGTAGGATTCCACCATAGTCTGCACATCTGAGGACTTCATGGAAATTACCGTATCGTAAAAGTCAAATTTTTCTAGCAGTGAGACGTGATAGAGCGCGCTTTCTACCAACGCTTCGGCTGTGGGCGCGCCGTATTTGGCGAGAATTGATTTCTCCACCGAGCCGGAGTTTACACCCACGCGAATCGGAATATTCTTTTGCCTGCATACATCCACAACTGCCTTGACGCGGCTTTCGTCGCCGATATTTCCGGGATTTATGCGGATTTTGTCCACACCTGCGGCTGCGGCTTCAATGGCGAGCCTGTAATCAAAATGAATATCTGCAACTATCGGCACAGACACAGCTTCCTTGAGTGCCGCAATCAGCCCGACTGCCGGCATATCCGGCACAGCCGCACGGATTATCTCGCACCCTGCCGCTTCGAGAGCCTTCGCCTGCTCTACACTGCCCCCGATGTCGGTGGAGGGCTTGTTGAGCATGGACTGAATCGTAATCGGCGAATCTCCGCCTATATAAATATTGCCCAGCTTGATCTTTCTGCTTTTTCTTCTTTCCATGGTAATACTCCTTTATTTAACCTATCAAATGAAAATGCGTACACTTACCCAAGTATATTGTTTTTATTATACCACACATTTACTGCAATGACAAGAATTTATATGCGGCAATGTAATAATTGACAGTACAATCCTCATGCAATATAATTATATGGAAATGCTGAAAGGGGTTTGAGCAACATGCATGAGGTCGAGGTCAAGGGGATTTTGTCAGCGCAGAACGGCATGAACATCTATCGCGGCTGCACTCACGGCTGCATTTACTGCGATTCGCGCAGCAAATGCTACGGCATGAATCACGAATTTGAGGACATCGAGGTTAAAATAAACGCGCCCGAGCTTTTGGAACGTGCCTTGCGCAAAAAGCGCGAAAAGTGCATGATAGCTACAGGCGCTATGAGCGACCCATACATTCATTTGGAAGAAAAATTGCAAAACACACGCAGGTGTCTGCAAATCATCGACCGCTACGGCTTCGGATTGGCTGTTCAAACCAAGTCGGCACGAATACTGCGTGATTTGGACTTGCTCAAAAGCATAAATGCGCAGTCGAAATGCGTGGTGCAAATGACGCTCACCACCTATTCCGAAAGTTTGTGCAGAATCATAGAGCCAAACGTCTCCACCACAGCCGAGCGGTTCGAGGTGCTTAAAATTATGCGTGACAACGGAATTCCCACTGTTGTCTGGCTCTCTCCTATTTTGCCTTTCATCAACGACACCGAGGAAAATATAAGGGGAATTCTGGATTACTGCATCAAGGCGCAGGTCAGAGGGATAATCTGCTTCGGCATGGGTATGACCCTGCGCGAGGGCAACAGGGAATATTATTACCAAAATCTGGACAGGCACTTTCCGGGGCTTAAACAAAAATACATATCAAAATACAAAAATTATTATGAAATCTCCAGTCCGAACAACGGCAGGCTTATGAAAATATTTCGCGACACCTGCGAAGCTCACGGAATTATGTGTGACGTGAAAGAAATTTTCGCCTATCTGCACCAATTTCCACGCGAGGAATATCAGCAGATGTCGTTGTTTTGAATACTGTAAATGAGATTGCAAAATAAATCATAATTTATCTGCGCAACGTCCACTCGAAAATCAAAGATTTTCTTGTTAATTTTTTTATGGGCTTCGCATGGGCTAGTTTTTCTATTTTGGCTTTTTCTTGCACTTTAGTTTTGTGGTGGCTTTGCCCCCACACCCCCACCAAGGCGCTGCCCTGGATCCACCAAGAGGATCCCCGCCATTCAAGGAATGGCGAGATCCCCTTTGGATTCCCGGCGTTGCGTACTCTATGTTAAATTATCATTTA
>JAQXFQ010000199.1 GCA_029005175.1 Bacillota bacterium | reverse complement strand
AAAAGTTTATCAATTATTTCGAGCATTTTCCATTTTATCATATGAGCGTATTTTTTTAAAGTGTTTCCTTAAATATAAATCATAATTTACCATAGAGTACGCAACGTCGGGAATCCAAGGGGGCAGGCCCTCTTGGCGGGGTCAAGGGGCAGCGCCCATTGTGGGGGCGTGGGGGCAAAGCCACCACAAAGCTAAAGTGCAAGAAAAACTTGCAATAGGAAAAATGCGAAGCTCATAAAAAACTAACAAGAAAATCTTTGATTTTCGAGTGGACGTCACTCAGATAAATTATCATTTATCCTCCAAACCCAACAAAAAATCCTGCGCGAACTTCAGGAACACTCCCCCGAATTCGCACAGGATTATTTTTAATTTACAGCATGCTGATACGCGCACATTATCCCTTGACAGCGCCCGAAAGTACGCCCTTGATGATGTACTTCTGGAGGAAGAGATAAAGTATAACGATAGGCGTAATGGTGATTACCATGCTCGCCATGATTGCGCCCCATTCTACGCGTCCATAGCCGCCCTGGAAGTACTGAATAACGATAGGAACAGTCTTGTAATCTCTGATCTTGAGCACCAGATACGGCAGGAGGTAGTCGTTCCATATCCACATGGTTTCCAGAATGCCGACAGAGATAATAGTCGGCTTCATAACCGGCAGGACGATGCTGAAGAATGTCCTGATAGGACCGCAGCCGTCGATCATAGCCGCTTCTTCAATGTCCGGCGGAAGTGATTTGAGGAAGTTGGTGAACATAAACAGAGCTGTGCCTGCGCCGAAACCGAGATATACTATCGGAATGGCGAAAGGTGTGTTGAGCTGGAGCATGTCAGTAACCTTTGACAGCGGGAACATGATCATCTGGAAAGGAACTATCATCGAGAAAAGGCAGAGATAATAGAACACCTTTGTGTACCATGTCTTTACTCTCGACAGATAATAGGCGCACATTGACGTGCAGAACAATATCAAAAATACAGACAAAATCGTGATGATAAGGCTGTTTGCCATTGCGGACATAAAGTCCATCTTGGTATTTACTGCCTGATCATAGCTGTCAAAGCCGATGAAGCTTTCCTCGCTTGGCAAAGCAAAAGGCTCCAGTGTGATGTAAGTTTTATCCTTGAAAGAGTTGATAAGCACCATAACCAAAGGATAAATCCAGAAGCAGCTGATTATGGCAAATATTACGGTAAAGATTATGTCACTTTTTTTGCGCTTGACCTTTTCTTTCTTCGGCTTTGTATTTATCTTGGTTGATTCCATAACTTAGTCCGCCTCCTTACTCTGAGTCGCTTTAAGCTGAATTATAGCGATAACGCCTACCAAAAGGAAGAATAAAACAGCCTTTGCCTGACCGACGCCCTTCCAGCCTACACGATTGTAGAATGTATTATAGATGTTGAGAGCCAGCATTTCCGATTTATGCATAGGCTCGCCGCCTGTAAGAGTGAGGTTCTGGTCAAAGAGCTTGAATCCGTTGGTAATGGAAAGGAATGTACACATGCTGATTGAAGGCATGACGAGCGGGATAGTGATTTTGGTAAGTACCTTGAAGCTGCTTGCGCCGTCAATTCTCGCCGCCTCTTTCAGCTCATCGGGAATACCCTGAAGACCTGCAACGTAAATAATCATCATATAACCGACCTGCTGCCATATCATAAGGATAAGCAAGCCGACAAAGCCATATACGCCGTTGGTGGTAAGTGTCTGCTTGAATGAAAGCAGCACGCCGTTGAGCAGGATTTTCCAGATAGTACCCAGCAAAACGCCGCCCAGCAGGTTTGGCATGAAGAATACCGTACGGAAAATATTTGTGCCGCCGAAATTCTTGGTGAGCAGCACGGCCACCAAAAACGCTATGACGTTAATTGCAACTGTTGAAATAACTGCAAACAGTGCCGTAAACCAGAATGAGTGAACAAATGTTTCATCGCCGCTGAATATCTCCATGTAATTTGCCACGCCGACGAATTCAGCGTCGTCCATCGTGTTGAAATCACAGAACGAAAGATAAATGCCCATGCCGAACGGAACAACGAAGCCTATCATAAAGGCAATAAGCGTAGGCAGGGCAAACAAAGCAAAATACGCGGGATTTTTTTTCATTATTTTTTCCATAAAGCAGCCCCCTTCATATGGAAAATTGTCTTAAGAAAGATATACACGCATTTTTAAAGGGGCGAACGGGCAAATGCCGTTCACCCCTTTTTAAGTTAAATTATTTTGCAAGTAAACAAAACTTAAAGAGCTACAGAATTACTTCTTTGTCTTTTCAACTTCGCTTGCCCAGCCGTCAACGAAAGCAGTCTTTACACCTTCCCATGTTGCATCGGAAGGATCTGAAGCGTATGCTGTCAGAGCAGAGCCAACGCCGTTCTTCCACTCTTCGGAAGGCATTGTTGAGAAGCACCAGTCAACAGGTGTCTTGCCTGCTGCTGTGTATTCAGCATCCTGCTTAACAAAGAGGTTGGAAGCTTCCTTAGCCTTCTTGAAAGGCGATACGAACTTCATCTCTTCTGCGAGAGCTGTTGTGCCCTTGTCAGATGTAACAACCCACTCGAGGAAGTCGAGAGTTGCGTCAATATCTTCCTGGGAAGACTTATTATTTACGCACCAGTAGTTCTCAGAACCGGTGCAGAGACCCTGATTTTCTTCACCCTCAGCGCCGATGTAGATCGGGATCATCTTGAGGTTCTCATCGCCGACCTCTGCGATGTCGCCGTATGCCCATGTGCCGTTCTGATAGAATACAGCCTGACCGGACTTAAACTCTGCAACAGCGTCGTCACCTGTCTTGGTGGAGAGGATACCGGGTTCGCATGTAGCGTTGTTGATATAGAGATCCCAAATAGCTCTGTAGTTGTCAAGGTATGTGCCCTTGATAGCGTCTGTTGTGCCTATGCCGTCTGCCTTGTATTCATAGTAGATCGGAAGGTTTGCAAGGTGAGTCTTGAATCTCCAGTCAGATGAGCCATCCATACCTGCAGATGTAAATGCTGAGAAGCCGAGTGTTGCCTTCTTGGCTGTGATGTCTTCAGCGATAGCCTTGAGAGAAGCGAAGTCCTTGATGTCCTCTACCTTGTAGCCTGCGTCGCCGAGGAGCTTGGTATTGACGATAATGCCGTATGTTTCAACAACATATGCAACGCCGTAAACAGCACTGCCTTCTTTCAGAGCATAAGACTCTGATGTAAGCTCTTTGTAAACAGCGGATGAAGACATGTCATAGCAATAATCCTTCCAGTTTGCAAGACCTACAGGGCCGTTGACCTGGAAAAGTGTGGGAGCGTCAGACTTAGCCATTTCAGAAGCCAGGGTTGTCTCATACGTGCCGTCAGCAGCTGTGAGAACGTCGACCTGAACGCCTGTTTCCTCTGTGTAAGCCTCAGCGAGAGCCTGCCACTGTGCGTCCTGCTCGGGCTTGAAGTTCAGATAATAAACATGACCCTTAGAGCTGTCGACATTGCCGTTGTTGCCGCCCGCCTTACAGGATGTGAGACCGCAGAGTGCTGATGAAACCAGCATAGCGGAAGCAAGAATGAGAGCTAATCTTTTTTTCATAATAGTTTTACCTCCAAAGTAAATTCTTCCGATTTGCCAGACATCCAAACAATCCCTATGCCCTTGGCAAATCTCAATAAAAATTCCCGTGATTTGAGAGAAAATCGAAATTGTACATTATTTACGACCCTCTCAAAAACTACGACCTTATGATAGCACACATTTTATATAAATGCAAGTATTTTTTTAACTTTTTTGTAATTTTTTTAAAATACAGTTTACATACAGTTTTTAAATATTCATTTGAAGCCATCAGTTGTTCAGCAAAATCAACAAAATATTCTTTCGCACAGAATTCGATAAAATCCGCACAAACTGTCTGAAATAAGCGATGCGGCATAACTTGAGTAAATAATATCTTATCAAAGCTATAAAATAAAAACATAAAAAAATATTGACAGAATCGCCGTGCAATGCTATAATGCCTATTAATACAATATGATTAGTATGATTTTAAAGGAGTATACCTGCAATGAAAAAATTATCATTATTATCAGTTCTTCTGCTCATCGTGTCTTTTGTATTATCAGGATGCGGCAGTAATTCTTCCCCCTCAGTCAGCAGTTCAGCTGCGGATTTCTCACCAGTCACATTCACCGACAGCGCGGAGCAGGAGGTCACGCTTAACTCACGCCCTCAAAATGTCGCGGTGCTGTTTTCGTCATATGCCGAGATATGGCAGATTGCGGGCGGAGAGGTGAAAATAACCGTCGGCGACAGCATAAAGCGCGGATTTGTTAGCAAAGACGAGGTAACTCTCGTGGACGACGGCAACGGCTCAGGCATCGACACAGAGCAGCTTATCGCCGGCAAGCCCGATTTTGTCATAGGCTCGGCGGATGTGCCGGCGCAGGTCGAGGCATGCAGCTTCTGCGCCAAAGCGGGAATCCCCTCGGCACTCTTTAAGGTGGAAAATATCGACGATTACCTGAGCATGCTGAAAGTCTGCACCGACATAACGGGAAACAGCGAAGCCTATCAGAAAAACGGCGTAGAGGTTGCACAAGAAGCAGAGCGCGTCAAACAGCTCGCTGCCGAATATACAAAGGACAAAGAGCCGATAAAAATTCTGTTTGTGCGGGCAGGCTCCAGCGCAAAATCCACCAAGGCAAAGACCGCGCGGGACAATTTCGCCGCTGAAATCATCAATGAGCTGGGCACATACAACATCGCTGAAAAAGCCGATGTGCTGCTTGACGGGCTGAGTCTGGAAGAAATCGTGGCGGAAGACCCGGAGTATATTTTCATCTCAACCCAAGGCTCGGAAGACGCCGCAAAGAAATACATCGGGGAGCTTTTCGCCGGTAACGGCTGGAAGGATTTACAGGCAGTTAAAAATTCAAAATACATATTCCTGCCCAAGGAGCTTTTCCACTACAAGCCCAATGCAAGATGGGCGGAATCCTACATATACGCGGCAAATATACTCTACCCCGAATTGAATTTGAAAAATGAAAATCAATAATTTAAAGGAAACCGCCCTGTTATTTGCCGTATGTGTTGCGCTGGCCGCCGTATCGGTCGTCGTCGGACTGTCAGCGGGGAGCGTCCCTCTTACCCTGCCCGAAATACTCGGCGGTATCACGGGTAAAGACGGCTTTGAAATGCAGACCACCATCATCAATTATATACGCTTTCCCCGCGTCATCGGCTCGGCTCTGGCGGGAATATCACTCGCCGTGTCGGGAGTAATATTGCAGACGGTGACAAACAACGCTCTGTGCAGCGCAAACGTGCTGGGCATCAACTCGGGCGCAGGACTGGGCGTAATGCTGGCGATATGCTTCGCTCCGTCGGCAATATCAATGTACCCCGCCGCTGCATTTGCGGGAGCTGCCGCCGTCACGCTGCTGGTTATCGTGCTTTCGGGCAAGGCGGGCGCGTCCAGACTGGCGATAGTTCTTTCGGGCATAGCTATAAGCTCGATTTGCAGCGCGATAATATCCTTCCTCTCTCTCAGATACCCCGAACAGCTCGTGTCCTACACGGCATTCACCACAGGCAGCTTTTCGGGCATACAATGGGAATCGCTGAAAATTCCCGCGCTCATCATAGCCGTATGTCTGGCGGGAACATTTATAATCACGCCGCAGCTCGAGCTGCTGTGCCTCGGCGATACCATGGCAATGTCGCTGGGAGTAAAGGTTAAGCAGACGCGCGTTATATGCCTTGTAATTGTAAGCGCGCTGGTGGCGTCAGTGGTGTCATATGCGGGAATTCTCAGCTTTGTGGGATTAATAATACCCCACATCGCGCGCAAATTTGTGGGCAGCAGCCTTAGAAAGCTTTTGCCATTGTCGGCAGTTATGGGGTTCATCTTAGTGGAATTTGCCGATATTGCGGGGCGCGTATTTTTTGCCCCCACCGAACTTCCCGCAGGAATAATAACCGCGCTGGCAGGCTCGCCGTTTTTCCTGTATTTACTTATAGCGAGGAGGTCAGAGGTTTGATTGAGTTCAGCCATGTGAGCTATGCCTACGGGCGCAGGCAGGTGCTTAAAGACATCAATTTTTCAGTCCGCCCGCACACTATAACGGCGCTGCTCGGGCGCAACGGCTGCGGTAAATCCACTCTGGTCTCCTGCCTTGCGGGGCAGCTCAATTATCTGGGCAATATCACGCTGAACGGGCGTGAAGTAAAATCCCTGACCGAAGCCGAGAGGTCACGCACAATATCCGTATTGCCGCAGTGCCCGTCAATTCCCGATATATCGGTGCGGGAGCTGATAGGCTTCGGCAGATACCCCTATCTCGGCTGGCAAAAGAAGCCGGACGAAGAAAACAGGCGCATAGTTGAACGCGCAATCGCCGACACCGGCTTGACTGCGCTCGCCGATGAAAGCGTCAAAAATCTGTCGGGCGGCGAGCGTCAGCGGGCATTTTTCGCGATGATTCTGGCAAACGATTCACGAATTACAGTGCTCGACGAGCCTACTGCCTACATGGACATCGACCATCAAAAGCAGCTTATGGATTTTACCGTCGAATTAAAAAGGCGCAAAAAAACCGTGATAATCGTAACTCACGACATACCGGCGGCATTGAAATACGCTGATTCTCTGGCGGTGATAGACAACGGCTGCATCGCATTCCAGGGCGACCGTGACACCTGCATAAAAAGCCGCATACTCGAAAAAACCTTTGGGCGAAATCAGATAGTATTCGAGCGAAACGGACGCAAATATGTGTTTTTTGAGTAACGGCTGCCCATCTGTAAAAATAAGAGCCTGTTTATTATCTCGGCGTGTGCGTACTGCGCTGCCGAGATAATAAACAGGCTCTAAGGATTGACAGAATAAAAAACTCTGCCAATCCTTATTTTTGGGCGATTTATGAAGCTGTTCGCAGGCTTATGCGCAGCTTATCCGCTATCATTGCGACAAACTCGCTGTTAGTCGGCTTTCCTCTGGAATTGTGAATGGTGTAGCCGAAATAGGAATTAAGCACATCCACATCGCCTCTGTCCCACGCGACCTCAATGGCATGCCTTATTGCGCGCTCCACTCTCGAGGGAGTGGTCATAAATTTGTCCGCAACTTTTGGATAAAGCTGCTTGGTCACAGCATTGATTATTTCCGGCTCGATAACCGATGTAACTATCGCGCAGCGCAAATATTGATAGCCCTTAATGTGCGCCGGCACACCTATCTGATGAATTATGTCCGTAACCATCATTTCAAGCTCGCCCACATCAATCGCCGTATTTTTTCGGTGCATTTCAATTTTCGGAAAAAGCGAGGCTATCACCGCGCTGTTCTCTGAGGAATAAAGCGCGGCATAAATCATAGCCGGATTCACCGGTTTGGTCAGTACGGCGGCGGCGCCTGCGTCATAAAGCTCTCGCTCCAATCGAGGGGCAATAAAATCGCATACCACCACAAACTCCGGAAGTTCACCGCTTATATTTTTCTTCACGTTCTTAATAAGCGTGAAAGCATCCGTATCGGTCATAAACAAATCCAGAAGCACCGATTCAGGACACAACTGTTCAATCGCCCTCATAAATGCCGCCGAATTGTTTTCCACAGAAGCAAAGCTCTCATGTATAACCTCGTAAGACATAGTATTTATTCCCGCTGTCAGCCTTTGTTCTCCGGCGGCTTTAAGCAGGGTTTCCTTATTTTCGTGTGACATTAACACCTTAGTTTTTCTTATCATAAAATACAGTCTCCAATATTTTTAATAATCTCAGCAAGCTTGTCTGTGAATTTATTTTACCATTGTTTACGGATATTTTCAATAGTTTCAAATATTTTATTTCGCCGCAGTATTTTTCTTTGTGCCTTCACACTAAAAAAGACAAATGCCATATCATTAGTCGTTTTTCATATCGTCATTTGAATTTTCCCCGAATTTGAGGCATTTTTTGCCTTGCTCCGTCTATATTCATCTCTTCGGGAGTGCATAAAATTCGCTATTCCGACAATTTTTTCGATTCGTTAAAATTCAGTCAAAGTTTCGTTTTTGATTAATTTGTTCGGATTGCATTTATTGCGGCTCATATAAATATTTTTTGATTTTAGTTATACTATGCTTTTTAAAGTGTCAATTTTTTTATCAGCATATTAACTGCAATTCATTAATTCAACACTTCGTCATGACATTTCGAAAGATATATTCACAAAAAAATACAGCCTTTTATTAAATTCAGGTTATTGTCGGAGGTTTTGCAATATTAATCACAATTTCATCAAACAGCAATTCTCGGTTTGTGCATGTGAACAATAAAAATTTAAAATTATACTGCAAAACATAAAAATATACCGCGTAATATTAAGGTTATGCTCACATTTTATCAAAAAACGCTGTCGTAATTAAAAATACTCTGATTAAAAAAATCGTTAAAAGTAATTATTTAAACTATTGGTGTATCAGTATAAATCATAATTTATCTGCGCAACGTCCACTTGAAAATCTTCGATTTTCTCGTTAGTTTTTTAGGGGCTTCGCATTGTTTTCTATTTTAAGTCTTTGCGACACTTTGGTTTTGTAGGGGCTTTGCCCCTACGACCCCACGAAGGGCGCTGCCCCTCGACCCCGCCAAGAGGGCCTGCCCCCTTGGATTCCCGGCGTTGCGTACTCTATGTTAAATTATGATTTATTCTACAGCCTTACATAATAAAAGTAACAAAGCGGCTGCACCGCCATTTTAACTTAATGAAAATGACGGCACAGCCGCTTTGTACTATTAACAATCCTAATCCTTTACCTCGACGCCCAGCAGCTTAACCAAGCCTATCGCCTGAGCCGTATCAACTACCGCGCCCTCCAGTTCGCCGCCGACAAACACCATTCCGTTTATCTCGTTGCCCCTCAGGTCAACCGACTTGAGCGGAGTGTGGCAGAAGTTCGTGCCCGAAAGATCGCAGCCGGAAAATGCAAGCTGCTTGACGCGGCACTTGTCCATAGAGGCTGAATTCATGTCGCAGTCCTTAAATTCCGTGTTGGTAAAGCGCACCTCGGAAAAATTGGCAAATCTGCACACGGTGGACTCAAACAGAACATTATTGACAATGCCGAAAGTGAGATTTATGCCCAAAATCTTGCTGTTTTTAATTTCTGTGCGCATAATCGAGCCTTGACTCATGTAAAGCAGCGAAAGGTCGCAGCTCTCAAAAACGCAATTGTTAAAGCTGACGCCCTCAAACTGGCAGTTGCGAAATTTACAATTGCGAAAAATACAGCCCGAAATCTCCACATCAGATATATTCAGACCTTCTATAGTTTCATCAAAAAAAACATAATTTCTAACGTCCAGCTCATTCATATCTGCATTAATCAGCACATCCAGCGCGGATTCGCGGGTATTAATATCAACACATAGCTGCGGTGTCTGTCGCCTCATTGTAACATCCTCCTTGCTGCATCAACCACACAATATTTAATTTGCTCTTTATAATAAACCGTCGGAATTTTATTATATCAAAAAATATGTTAAATTCAAATACCTTTTCTCATAATAAAATAATATTTTTTCTTGTTTTTCTGCCGCCTGTCAAAATAACCGCAAAAAAAATAAATTCACACCATTGTCATTGACAAAGCCGCGCAATCATAATAATATTAATATAAACAGATAACAACATAAAAATAAACGAAACAGGGTGATAAAATATTATGAAATCAATAAAATACGGCAGAATCTTCGCCTTACTTTGCGCGACGATTGCCGCTCTGCTGACGCTGTGCTCCTGCGGCTCAAACCTCGACGGCACATGGACGTCACAGGCGGATTCAAGGACAAAAATTCACTTCTCGGGCGACAAGGTAAAGGTGACCTACGATGATTTCAAAATCAGCGGCTCATATGAATCTGATGACAGCGGAAATGTCATTATCACATTCACCGACAATAACGGCAGCATATTCAAAATAACCGCCGAGATGAGCATGTCGGACGACAAAACTCTGATGCTGAAAAATCCCGACGGTCAAATAGAAGTATTTAAAAAATAAAACAGATGTTTATTACATAATGTATAGTTAAATAAAACAATTACTCTTTGACAAATTTTTCGGGGTGGCGGCGTATGTATTCAAAAATATACTGCTGAGCCACTCCCGCATATTCACTGCCTATCAGTGCCGTCCCGCCCGCAAATTCAGTCTCCAGCGCGCGGCGAATCCAAACGTCCACAGGAAAGCACTCCAGCCGTCCGAAGCCGTACAGCAGCGCACATTCCGCCACCTTGGGGCCAACGCCCCTGATAGAGCGCAATATCTTGCGAGCCTCGTCTATCGGGGCTTTTTTTATATATTCAAGGTCGATTTCACCCGACGCGACACTGCGCGAAACCTCCGCCAGATAGGCGGCGCGATACCCGCAGCCGAATTCCTTAAATTTTTCCTCGGGCACTTGTGACAATGCCGCAGCCGTCGGAAACGCGCGGCTGTCTGCCTCGTCCCCGGCGCACTCTCCGTTTACCGCTTTATCGCCGTAATTCAGGCACAGCCGGCGAATTATGCCGCGTATGCGGGGGATGTTGTTGTTCTGTGATATGACAAAGGAGCAAAGTGCCTCCCACGGCTCCTGCGCGAGAATATGCACGCCCGCAGCATATTCGGCGGCGTCCTCCAGTCGCGGCTCTATGTCGGTGACAATGCGCTTTATGCCGTCATAATCGCGGTCTAGGTCAAAATAATGCCGCCATATGCTGTTGTAATCCTCTTGATCCGCGCCGAATATCGTGATGCTGCCGCCCTCCTGCTTCACTTCTATATATCTGCCGAGAGCAGTGCCGCACATCATGCCGTTTCTTTCCGTCCAGCGAAAGCACTGTCCGCTGCTCAGTGTGTCAGCAGCAGAAAAGCCGCCGCATTCTACCGTAACCGATAAGCTGCCGTCCATAATATCCCGCCTCCAAATATTTTAATCGAGTTATAATTAATTTAATTATATCACACATAGCTGCGTTTGTAACCAACAATGAAAAAATAAAAAATATAAAAAAACACTTGACAAATTAAATTCGTTGTGGTAATATATTTAAGTCGCTGAGGGAAACCAAAACGACTGAAATGAAAAGTTAGTGTTGATGACGGTGAGGGTCCACCCGTTCCCATTCCGAACACGGAAGTTAAGCTCACTCGTGCCGAAAATACTTGGTTGGTGACGACCCGGGAAGATAGGTAAACGCTGACATCTCAAACGACTGTCCAATAGGGCAGTCGTTTTTATTTGCTTTCATGATAAATTAAAATAAGCTCCGTCCTGTGAATTTAAAGAAGCACAGGACGGAGCTTTTGTTTACTTTTGTTTTCTGATATACACTATATCGGTGCAGTCAATAAATTTCTTGCGGCAGAATATCGCAATTACCCAGACTATTACGGTGGCGGTCAATGCCATAGGCATCAGAATCCACATATTCTCAATAACCTTTATATCACCCAAAATCGAGGGAATAGCTATTATTATCCTCATGCCAAGGGCAGCGGCCAGCAGCACAGTGCCGCCTTTCTTTCTCACCGCCAGCCATATCACCAGCAGCAGCGCGGCATATGCGGCCATGATAAAGAGCCGGTCAATACACATCAGAATAATATACGATACCGGGCGGCTGCAAAGGCTCTGAATGTATTGAAAATTACTCTCGGATAAAAGATTGCTTGCGCTTACAAGATTGCTGTAGCTGACATAATCACTGTCACTCACAACCACATAATTGCCCGCTCCGGATATGCTCAGCACGTTAATCAGGTTAAGTAGCTCCGTGAATCCCACCATCAGTATATTCTGCAAACCGGTGTAGCCCGTGGAATATGTGAGCGCGTCGCCGGTGGTTTTCATCTCAGCGCCGAAAAGTCTAATCGCAAGGTAATTTATCAGCACAAAAAGCAGCGGTGAAAAAACAAGATTATAAACCAGATTCACAGGAATATTTGTGCTCATGTCGGTAAACATATATACGATGTGCTGCGCGGCGCTTTCCAATACAAAACCGCCGACAAAAAACGCAACGCCGCCTAATAGCAGCACCTTGCCGCGTCCGTCAGCGAATTTATAAAAGAAATAATACAGCGCAAGCGGCAGGATAAAGCAGATTATCAGCAGCATCACCGTGGCGGCAATAACCATGCCCGAAACTTGAAGTGTCATCAAAAAATTCCTCCAAATAAAAAGATTTAAAATTTATACAGTACCTGTGATAATTCATTTTTATAAATAAAAAATGAATCAAAAGGAATGAAAACTGTCCAAAATGAAATTTTTTTATAAATTTAATAAAAAATATCATAAGGCTGTATTGTAATTTCCGTTAAATGTAGTAAAATATATTTATTGTGACTACACAGGGATATGCTGGGAAGATCGACAGCTCCCAAAGAACGGAGGTTATGTTTTGCTTGGAAATACAATAAACGTGCAAATAAATCCCGAGCCGATATATTACGGCACATCCGGCGGACAGCAATACACTGTAAGAGCCGGCTTTGCCCACGACGACAGCAGGGTCAACACCCTTCACCATATTCTGCTGTTCACGACAGATGAAGCGGGCAGCTGCGATAGAGGCAGCGTCCGCGTGAAAGTGATGGCCGTCACCGAAATAGAGGACAAAATTTATTACATATGCGCCCACGACGGACATATGCTGTTTGAGCCTATTATCAGAGAAGTGCTCCGCGATATGCCGGGGCTTTCCTCGGCGCAGATAACCTGCCTTTACGAAAAATCCTGCGGCGCGGTGATATTCCGCCGCCACAGCGGAAACGTGGAATATCTGCTGATAAAGAACAAAAAGGGCAACAACTGGGGCTTTCCCAAGGGGCATATGGAGATTTACGAAACTGAGCGCGAAACGGCGATACGCGAGGTCAAGGAGGAAACCGGTCTGAGCATTCAGCCGATAAAAGGCTTCCGCACCATAAGCGAATACCACCCGAAAGGGCGCATCACAAAGCAGGTGATTTTCTTCATAGCCGAGATGACCGGCGAAGACGTTGTGATTCAGAAGTCCGAAATCGAGCGGTTTATCTGGGCAGACTACGCGCTGGCAATCAAAACCTTTAAATTCAGCAATGACAAAAAGGTTCTCGCCCAGGCCAAATCGTGGATCAACGACAGGCTATATTGAAGCTGTCTGCATTTAAAATAATTATATCTGTATAAAGCCGCACTGTCAATACTTAAAATAAAGACAGTGCGGCTTTTGATTTTGACTGTTAAATTTTATGGGCGTTTGTCAGCTCGTCATATTTCCAAATCTTTTTTAAAAAGCTCAGGAATGCTGACATCAAAAACCGCCGCCAGAGCCTGAACCTCAATGTCCGTGACGAATCTCTGACCCGATTCTATGCGCTGAATGGCATTTTTGTCTATATCATACCCCATTATTTGCAGCTTGTCAGCGACCTCGCGCTGGGATAAGTTCATTTTTTTACGCATACTTGCAATATTTTTACCGCAAACGTTATTTGTTCCATCTGAAGATTTATTTAAGGATACGATGAATAAAGGCGAAGCCGTCGATTCCACGCCGCGAAAATCCGTCACTGAGAGGCGTGTGAATCGACTTATTCAGCGTTTCCTTATAAACATACAAAGTCCCCCATTTTATTCTATACTATAATATAAACTCTAAGGGAATTATATGACATTGTACCGGAAAATATGACATTCACTAAATGTCATATTTTTACGATTTATTAAATTTTTGGCAAAAATAACTTTATTGATATAAATTATTGTTTAATATATGTAAAAAATCACAAGCACTAATTTTTCTTCGCTGTAATGCAGAGCCAATCGCTTTGCTCGTGCACCTCCGCAATTTCAAATCCGGCGGCAGTAACGGCGGCCTTTACCTCATCGCCGCGCGGTCCGATAATACCGGATGTAATAAAATATCCGCCCTTTTTGGTCTGAGAGTATGCCGTCGCGCTCATGGCAATAATAACATCCGCCACTATATTAGCCACAACCACGTCATAATCGCCGCCGATTTTTGCCTTGAGAGACTCATCATCAATCACATTTCCCACCAAAACGCTGTATCTGTCAGGGGAAATACCGTTCATAGCGAGATTTTCCATAGCGGTGTCGGGCGCGGCGGGGTCAATATCAACGGCGACCGCGCTTTCTGCGCCCAGCAGAAGCGAGAGTATCGACAGTATTCCGCTGCCGCAACCCAGGTCGAGCACTCTGTCGCCCGGCTTGATGTATTTTTCCAGTTCGACCATACAAAGCTGTGTAGAATGATGTGTTCCCGTGCCGAAAAGATGCCCGGGGTTCATGCTGAGAACCACTTTACCCTCGGCATTGTCAATATCCTCCCACTCCGGCTTAATGAGCAGATTTTCGCCCAGATAAAACGGTTTGTAATATTTCTTCCAATTATTCGCCCAATCCTCTTCATCTACTCCCTTAAGCTCTATTTCCAGCCGTCCGAATTTTCCATCGTTGTCCATGGACTTGAGTTCAGCCACAGTGCCGCGTATGTGTGAGAGCAGCTCGCGCCCGTCGGCATCATCGGTGAGATAGACGGTAACACAGGTTTCGCAGGTCTTGAGCGGCTCCAGCGATTCGTCGATATAATCCCAATACTGAGTTTCATTCTCGATAAAATCATTAAAATCCGCCGCGTCCTTTATTTGCACGCCGTTAAGTCCGACGGCATACAACCGTCCGCACAACGGCTCAATTCCGTCGGTAGTTGTGTAGATATTAGTTTCAATCCATTGCATAATAAGCACCTCAATTATTACTATTTGTTTTATATATTGTTTTAATTACAACACAAACTGCGATTTATTGACTGAATTAAATTATAAAAATTCCAATTTGTAATATATAAATCATATATTACAAAATTATGCAAAACCCCAGCGACAGTATTCCAAGATAAATCATCATCGCCGGAACCCCTTTGAACGCTTTCGGCATATCGGGATTGTCCAGAATATTCAGCCCGTTTTTGATTATAAGCACAGCCAGTCCAAAGCTCAGCGCCGTGCCGATACCGCTGCCCAGCGCGCTCCACCAATTCGGAATCGCCGCATTCATCGCCGCCACGGGTGCGCCTATCATTATGCTGTTTATCAGCGCATGCGGCAGTATTCCTGACCATACATCATGCGTTTCGGGACTGATTTTGAGCAGTATTCTGTCAGAAGCAAAATACATCACAGCGCAGAAAAGTGAGTATACCAACGCACATATCATATAAGCCGTCTGATTGAACACCGCCTTTGAAAGCAGCCACGTCAGCATTATCCCCACCACGGCATATATCCCCATAACCAGAGTAATCCTCGGCAGCGAATTTTTTCTCTTTACGGCTGTCATGATGCAGTTCATGCCCATCGCCTTATCCAGCAGCACATTCTGCGCAAATACCGCAATCAATGTATAGGATAAAAACTCTCCTATGTATTCCAAACTATACCGCCCCCGTCAAGTATCATTTCAGCTTCCTTAAAACAAACAATTCCAACATCTCACAGTATAATTATACCACAGCCTTTGCGTTAAGTCTATGATAAAAGCGTGAAAAAACTGCGGTGAATGCACATACAGCATAAACCGCAGTTTCGCAGACTCTTCAATCAATTTTTTTCGGGATTGAAAACCTTAAACAGTGCCGCACAGATAATCGAACTGCCGATTACCGTGAGAATGGTTTCAGGAATCATATAAATGCAGTTGTAGGTGAATGAATATGTGTATGGCAGCAATTCGGGCGAGAGCAGGCTGCCGGGCATCCACGCAGGCGACTCCCAGCCCGCTGAATATTCGCGCCAAACCGTGCAGCCGGAAATAAAGTGGCATATAAACCGTGCAAAGCAGCCAATAAATGCGCCCAAGCCCGCAGCAACGGCTTTGTTCTTCATTTTGCGTGTAATTCCGGACAGACCGATAGCGCAGAAGGCGAGCACATAGTCAAAAAGGAACACCACGATGTATGCGGCAATTCCGCTGACATAGCCGAAATTGTTCAGTCCCATAGCCATCTGCACCAAACCGTAAACCGTGCATGATGCAAACCCCCAGCGCATGCCGTACATCTGTGAAATAAATATCAGCGGAACCATGCTGAAAATAGTTATCGAGCCGCCGAACGGGAGCGTGAGGAACGGAATCATCTCAGAAATAACGCTAAGCACCACCGCCATAGCCACCATGAGCGCGCTGAAAACCAGCTTAAAGGTTTTCGTGTTTGTGTAATTCTGTTTCATAATCAAAATAACCTCCGAAAAATATAAATTTCGGACAAAAAAATACGCCCCCGGCGGCTTTATGACTAGGGCTTGTTTGAAAATAGAGAAATTGCCGGATTTTTCGCAAACAGCGAGCAGATGCAAGGAAAAAAACGCAACCGTACATGGTACGGTGAATACCTTTATGTATTCCGAGTATTTTTGACGCGGCATATGCCGTTGTTTGTAGAAAAAGACGGTATTTTCGATTTTTCAAACAGCCCCTAGCCAAGGAAGCGTTGAATCGGCGTTATGTAAAATATATCAACTTCCTACGACGGTATTATCCGTATCAGGTTCAAGGGTTCGGCGTATCTTTACACCATCTCAGCCGAATCACATTCAGCACCCCAACAGGCTATATTTATTCTGTCCCATTGATATTGTGTTAACGCAATACCAAAGCTATATTACAGCATCAAACAGTTATTGTCAAGTATATTTTTCAAAGAAAAAATCGACCGCCCGAATTTCAGGCAGCCGACCAAATCGCATTTAATTGTCAAATCAGCGTCGCCGTTGCATGCTTATACATTGAAAAGGAAATGCACCACATCGCCGTCCTGCATAACGTATTCCTTGCCCTCCGAGCGGACAAGTCCCTTTTCCCTTGCGGCGGTAAGCGAGCCCATCTCTATGAGGGTATCATAAGCGATAACCTCGGCGCGGATGAAGCCGCGCTCAATGTCGCTGTGAATCTTGCCTGCCGCCTGCGGAGCCTTGGTGCCGCGTGTGATAGTCCATGCGCGCACCTCCGGCTGACCGGCTGTGAGGAAGCTGATAAGACCCAGCAGGTGATAACCCGCGCGGATAAGTCGGTCAAGACCCGATTCCTCAAGCCCCATGTCGCTGAGGAACATCATTTTTTCATCAGGCTCCATGCTGCTTATCTCCGCCTCGATTTCGGCGCAGATAGGCAAAACCTCGCTGTTTTCCTCTGCGGCAATTTTGCGGACTGTTTCGAGGTGAGGATTGCTTGCGCCGCCCGAAAAATCGTCTTCACTGAGGTTTGCGGCATAAATAACCTTCTTGCTCGTGAGCAGGGCGACAGTGGCGAGCATAGCCTCCTCGTCCTCGGTCAGCTCCATGGAACGCGCAGGCTTGCCGGCTTCCAAAACCTCCTTGACACGCTCGAAGAAATCCACCTCTGCGGCAAATTTCTTATCGCCCTTCATAGCCTTTTTTGAGCGTTCAATTTTGCGCTCAACAAGCTCAAGGTCAGAGAGAATAAGCTCAAGGTTGATAGTTTCTATATCACGCGCGGGGTCAATGCTGCCCTCAACGTGAATAATATCATCGTTTTCAAAGCAGCGAACCACATGAACTATTGCGTCGCACTCGCGGATATTTGAGAGGAATTTATGTCCGAGACCTTCGCCCTTGCTTGCGCCCTTGACCAGACCGGCAATATCAACGAACTCCAGCGGAGCGCGCGTTATCTTTTCGGGATGGTAAAGCTCCGCCAGCTTATCCAATCGCTTATCGGGAACATCCACCACGCCCACGTTTGGCTCAATGGTACAAAACGGGTAATTGGCGGACTGTGCGCCAGCGTTAGTTATAGCGTTAAAAAGCGTGCTTTTGCCGACATTTGGCAAACCTACTATGCCGAGTTTCATTTTTAAACGGTCATCCTTTCAAAAATTGTAAATGAGCAAAGTAAAATAAATCATAATTTAGCAGAGAGCCAAAGTCGAGCAACTTACAATGGGAATCCAAAGGGAGACCGCCATTCCTTGAATGGCGGCGGCCCTCTTGGCGGGTCAAGG
>JAQXFQ010000198.1 GCA_029005175.1 Bacillota bacterium | reverse complement strand
CAGGTAAAGATGAGCAAAAATGATAATTTACAGTAGCACTAAAGTAGGACACCTACAATGGGAATCCAAGGGGGCAGGCCCTCTTGGCGGGGTCGAGGGGCAGAGCCCATCGTGGGGGCGTGGGGGCAAAGCCACCACAAAGCTAAAGTGCAAGAAAAACTTGCAATAGGAAAAATGCGAAGCTCATAAAAAACTAACGAGAAAATCGAAGATTTGCGAGTGGACGTTAATCAGATAAATTATCATTTACTCTTGTCGTTCCTAGGTGAAGGTGTATTTATGGTTGATTCTTCCACAGGAATATCGTAAATTTCATTGTATGAATCCGCGCTGTCAATATCTATGGGCGGAGTGGGAACAAGTCCTGTGCATTCGTTGCCAGAGACTACATTCATCAGGTTTAGTTCTACCATACGTTCAAAATCATTCTCGCAGGGAACATCGTGTTTGTGTTTTTTATCCATTATGCAACACATCCTTTCTGCAAGAATATTTATTTCCCTTTTAAACTGAAATATGATATGATATATTTTGGGAGGGATTTTGATTTGGCTAAGTCAGAAAATCAAAAAAAGAAGCTGCTCTATATACTCAAAATGTTTTATGAAAATATGTTTTGTTGAGCATAGACTGTGATATTCTGATTGATTTGACATCAAAATAAAAACTGCCGTGGTATTCAGCGATACCGCGGCAGTCTTGCGTGATATTATTTTTTTATCCGCAGCAGCCCTCGCAGTCGTGGCAGTCATGCTGAATTTTGCCGACTATAGGCTCGGGGTCAATGCCCAGACGGGTGTAATAATCGGCAACGGCGGCTTTTACAGCCTGCTCAGCGAGAACGGAGCAGTGAATTTTGACTGGCGGAAGTCCGTCGAGAGCCTCCATTACAGCCTTGTTGGTGAGCTTGAGTGCTTCGTCGATAGTCTTGCCCTTGATAAGCACGGTTGCCATCGAGCTGGTCGCAATAGCCGCGCCACAGCCGAAGGTCTTGAATTTTACGTCTTCAATAATGCCGTCCTTTATTTTGAGATACATTCTCATAATATCGCCGCACTGAGGATTGCCGACCTCACCTACACCGTTTGCATCGGGCAATTCGCCGACGTTGCGGGGATTTGCAAAATGATCCATAACTTTTTCACTGTACATATTTAAAAAACTCCTTTGTGTAATTTAATTTTATTATTGAGATACGATTTTATCCCAAAGAGGGGAGAAGCTGCGCAGATATTCAACAGTCTCCGTGATTTTGTCCGCCATGTAATCAATGTCGTCCTCGGTGAAATTTTCGTCTATAGAAATTCTCAGCGAGCCGTGGGCGATTTCTTTTGGCAGACCGATTGCCAAAAGAACATGACTGGGGTCAAGTGAGCCTGATGTGCATGCCGAGCCGGATGAAGCGCAGATTCCTGCGAGATTCAGTCTGAGAAGCAGTCCTTCGCCCTCGATTCCCTCAAAGCAGAAATTTGCATTTCCGGCGAGTCTCTGCGCCGCGTCGCCGTTGTAGCGCGAACGCTCTATTTTAAGCACCTTTTCAACCAATCTGTCGCGCAGGGCGGCAGTTTTTTTTATTTTTGCTGTCGATGTCCTTAACCGCTGATTCCAATGCTACTGCCAAACCTGCTATAGCGGGCAAATTCTCTGTGCCTGCGCGTTTGCCGCGCTCCTGAGCACCTCCGTCGATGAGATTCGGAATATTGACGCCGCGGCGGATATAGAGCAAACCGATTCCTCTGGGCGCGTGAAATTTGTGACCCGAGAGAGAGAGCATATCAATGCCCTGCTTATGCACATCTATGTCAACATGTCCGATTGCCTGCACCGCGTCGGTGTGGAATAAGACACTCTTTTCACGGCATATCGCCGCGATTTCATCTATAGGCTGAATCGTGCCGATTTCGTTGTTTGCGTACATGATAGTTACAAGTGCCGTGTCGGGGCGAATAGCGTTGGCAACATCCTGCGGACGGACGATACCGTTTTCGTACACAGGCAGGTAAGTTACCTCAAAGCCCTGCTTTTCCAAAGCTTGGCAGGAATGCAGTACGGCGTGATGCTCAAAAGCAGATGTGATTATATGCTTTTTGCCCTTAGCCGCCATTGCACACGCTGTGCCCTTGATTGCCCAGTTATCGCCTTCGGAACCGCCCGAGGTGAAATAAATTTCATTGGGAAGTGCGCCGAGAACCTTGGCGATTCTCTCACGGCAGCCGATAAGCACGCGCTGAGCCTCAGTGCCTTTGGAATAGAGTGAGGAAGGATTGCCGTAGGTATTTTTCATGCAGTCGGTGACAGCCGCGATAACCTCGTCGGAAACGGCGGTAGTTGCGGCGTTGTCGGCATAAATAAATCTATTTTCCATAAATTTCGTCCTTTCGGTGTTATGTAGAAAGCTGCATAAAAATAATATTTCCATAAAATCTCAGGGTTATGCAGATTATGCAGCTTTTACAAAATCATAAATCAAACAATACCTATCAAGTAAGTATGAATAAACAATACACTTATTCAGCAATAATTTCAAGAGAAAAAATGAATATTCACAGATTTTTAATAAACGCAACATGTGAATATCGTTGTAACCATATTATTTCTTGAATTTTTGTGATTCCGCCACAGCCATTTTGTCACACAATTCATTGTATTTATGTCCTGCATGACCTTTTACCCAAACAAAATTCACATCGTGCATTTCCAGCAGCGGCAGCAGCTTTTCCCATAATTCGGAGTTCAGTGCCGGCTTGCCGTCACCTTTTTTCCAGCCGCGTTTTTTCCAGCCGTAGACCCACCCTTTGGTTACGCTGTCAACCACGTATTTCGAGTCGGTAGTCAGAACTATTTTGCAGGGACGCTTGAGCAGGGAGAGCGCCTCGATTACTGCGGTAAGCTCCATGCGGTTGTTGGTGGTTTCTGCCGCGCCGCCAGAAATTTCCTTTTGGTGCTCACCGTAAATCAGCACTGCGCCCCAGCCGCCGGGTCCGGGATTTCCCGAGCATGCGCCGTCGGTGTATATTTCTACAATTTTTTCACTCATAAATTAATTCTCCATTTATCATGTCGTATAGTAAAAGTATATCACGGGTAAGGCGTTATTTCAATCCCTCATATTAATTTCACAATTATAATGTTTTCAAGTCTTGACAAATGGGTTATAATTTATAAATAAGCGAAAGCGACAAAATACGCAATAAATCATAATTTAGCATAGAGCCAAAGTCGAGCATGTACAATGGGAATCCAAGGGGGCAGGCCCTCTTGGCAGGGTCGAGGGGCAGCGCCCTTCGTGGGGGTTCGGGGGCAACGCCCCTGACCACACAATATAAATTATGATTTATCTGATTAACTTTGTAAATAATTTGTAAATAAGACGCTTTTTATAATTTTTCAAAAGGGAAAATCAAGCTGTATTGCGTATAATATTACGAAAGGAAAAAGAAAGATGCGATAAGGATGGTGGATAATATGGATGAATCGTTGTGTGTGAGAGAACAAATCGAAAAAATTGAGCAAACTACGCTGTCTCCCTTCGCTACGCTTGCCTGCAATTCTCTCGGACGTGATCGCTCTGAGCCTCAGTGCGAGCTGCGCACGGTCTTTCAGCGAGACAGGGACAGAATCATTCATTGCAAGGCTTTCCGCCGTCTGAAGCATAAAACGCAGGTGTATCTCTCTCCCGGAAACGACCATTTTCGCACTCGTCTGATTCATACTATCGAGGTGGCGCAGGTTTCTCGTACGATAGCGCGCGCACTCAGATTGAATGAAGATTTAACCGAGGCGATTTCTCTTGGGCATGATTTAGGGCATACTCCTTTCGGGCATGCCGGCGAGAGGGTGCTGGATATTGTGCTGCAGGGAGGCTTCCGACATTACGAGCAGAGCGTGCGTGTGGTGGAAAAGCTGGAAAAGGACGGCAAGGGCTTGAATCTGACCAAAGAGGTGCGGGACGGCATATTGTGCCACACGCGCGGTCAGGAGGCATTTACTCCGGAGGGGCGGATTGTGCGCATTGCCGACAAAATCGCTTATATGAACCACGACATTGACGACAGCATCCGCGCGGGCATTCTCTCGGAGTCGGACATTCCGCAGGAGCTGAGGGATATTTTGGGCACAGGCTCGTCAGTGCGTATAAACAACATGATAATGAATGTTTATCAAAACAGCCACGGCGGCAATATCGCTATGTCGGATGAATTCTCAAAGGCTTTTTACGGACTTCATTCTTTCCTTTACCGCACGGTTTACAAGGACAGCGAGGCAAAAGCCGAGGAGGGCAAGGCTGAGGATATGATTGAGATAATGTTCAACTATCTTTGCAATCATCCCAATCTGATTCCCGAGGATTATCACAAAATCATGCGGGAGGAAGGCATAAAGCGCGCGGCGGCTGATTATATAGCAAGCATGAGCGATACATATGCCGTCGATTTGTATAAAGAATGGTTTATTCCAAAAGGCTGGGATACCAAGTAATTTGCGGTCAAGAATTTTTGGCAGGGTGGGAAACAAGTGGCAATTCCTAATGAATTTATAAATGAGGTAAAGGCGAGAAATGATATAACCGATGTGATAGGCGGCTACGTCAATTTAAAGCGCAACGGCAGAACGTCTAAAGGCTTGTGTCCCTTTCACTCCGAAAAAACGCCGTCATTCACGGTGTTTGGCGATACAAGCTCATTCTACTGCTTCGGCTGTCAGGCGGGCGGCGATGTGATAGGATTTATCCGCCGTATCGAAAACCTGGACTATGTGGAGGCGGTTAAATTCCTCGCCAACCGCGCGGGCATGCAGATGGTTGAGGAAAATAAAAACGACGGACTTTCCAAAATGCGCCTTAAAATACGTGAGCAAAACAGGGAAGCGGGGCGTTTTTTTTACCGCGCACTCTATTCCCCCGAAGGCGGACAGGCTCTGGATTATTTTCACAGCCGTGGCCTTTCCGATGAAACCATACGGCATTTCGGTTTGGGATGGTCGCCCGACAGCTGGGACGCGCTTACGCGGCATCTGGCCAATCTGGGATACAGGCAGGAGGAAATCCTTGCCGCCGATTTGGGGTATAAATCACGCAACGGCGGAGTTATCGACCGTTTCCGCAATCGCGTGATGTTCCCGATAATCGACCTGCAGGGCAGCGTTATAGGCTTCGGAGGTCGAAATTTTACCGAAGACGCACGCGGCGGAAAGTATGTAAATACCAGCGATACCTTGATTTACAAGAAAACAAACAATTTATTTGCGATGAATTTTGCAAAGAATAGTAAGAGTAACGAGCTTATACTGTGCGAGGGATATATGGATGTCATCGCGCTGCATCAGGCAGGCTTTACCAATGCCGTGGCGGCACTTGGTACGGCGGTAACGCCCCAGCAGGCGCAGCTTATGGCAAAATACACCGATAAGGTCGTGCTTTCGCAGGACGGAGATGAGGCCGGGCAGAAATCCATCAGCCGCTCCATTCCGATAATGAAGGATGCGGGGCTTAGTGTGCGCGTTCTGGAGATTCGCGGGGCTAAAGACCCGGACGAATTTATCAAAAAGTACGGTCCGGAGCGATTCAAAAATCTGCTCGACGGATGCGCTAATGACATCGAATATTCCATAATGCGCATTAAAAATAAATACAATATAGCCACCGACGACGGTCGTCTGCATTATTTGCAGGAGGTGTGCGGCTTTTTGAGCGGGCTTAGTCCGCTTGAACGAGAGGTGTACGCCGTTCGCGTTGCGGACGGGCTTAAAATCGAAAAAAGTGTGGTGCTGAGTCAGGCGGAGACACAGGCGAGGCGGAAAAAATACGAGGAAAAACGCCGTGAATTCCGCGATATGGCGCAAAGCACCGCCGGCATAGGCGATAAGGTCAACCCCGAACGCAGCAGGAATCTCAAAGGCGCGATAGCCGAGGACGCTCTGCTCTGCCTGCTCTTTTCACATCAGGATATGATAGCGCAGGCGGCTGCGGCAATAAAACCAGGCGAGTTCGTCACCGATTTCAGCCGCAGGGTTTACGGGCAATTCGTAAAGCTTGCGCAGGACGGGCAGGAAGTGACCGTATCTTTGTTAGCACAGCAATTCAGCGAAAGCGAAACGGCGGAGATAGTTCGCATCATAAACAGCGGTGAAACCAAGGGAACAGCCGAATTCGGCAGATTGATTGATGTAATCAAGGAGGAGAGTTCCAGAACAAAACCGCAGGATGCAGCACATCTTTCACCCGAAGAGCTGCTTGAGCAGATGAAAAAGCTCAAGCAAAAAAAGAGCTGAGCTGTTTTACATATATAATTCGCGGCAATTCACAAGCAGTGCTATATATTTGAATTGCGGCAGGCAATGAAAGGTTGATTTTTTACATGGCAACAAACAACGCAAAGACCATTCTTAAAGAGCTTGCGGACAAGGCAAAGGCCAAGGGAAATATTTCTCACAGAGAAATTATCGACGCGCTTGCCGATGTGGCTGTAACTCCCGAAACGCTCGAAAGCTTTTATGTCAAGCTGGAAAGCTTGTCAATTGATGTTATCGAGGACGGCGAGGAGAATCTGTCGCTCGAAGAACTCGGAATAGATGAAAAAGAAGATTCCGAAGACGGCTCCTATTATAACGATTCCGATGTTATAGGCGTTTATGTAGAAGATCCGGTCAAGGCTTATCTGAAAGATATAGGCAAAATTCCGCTGCTGACGCCTGAAGAAGAAAAGGATCTGGCGGCGAGAATCATGGCGGGCGACGAAAAGGCTAAAACACGTCTGAGCGAAGCTAACCTGCGATTGGTTGTAAGCATTGCGAAGAAGTATATGAACCGCGGTCTGCAGTTCCTCGACCTGATTCAGGAGGGAAACCTCGGTCTTATCAAGGCGGTGGAAAAATTCGATCCGTCAAAGGGCTTTAAGTTTTCGACATATGCAACATGGTGGATTCGTCAGGCCATAACTCGCGCAATTGCTGACCAGGCGCGAACAATCCGCATACCTGTGCATATGGTGGAAACCATAAATAAGGTCAAGCGCGCCAAGGCTCAGCTTACGGCTGAAAATGAAAAAGAACCCCGCCCGGAGGACATCGCAAAGCTGCTGGATATGGACGAGGAGAAGGTGCGCGAGATAATGCGCGTTTCACAGGAGCCTGTATCGCTCGAAACACCTATCGGCGAGGAAGAAGACAGCCACCTTGGCGACTTCATCAAGGACGATGATCAGATGGCTCCCGAGGATGCAGTGGGCAATATGATCCTGCACGACTTGATTTCCGAGGTGCTTGATACCTTGACAGAGCGCGAAGCAGAGGTCATCCGTCTGAGATACGGCCTGGAGGATGGCAGATGCCACACCCTCGAGGAGGTAGGACAGCAGTTTGAAGTAACACGCGAAAGAATCCGCCAGATCGAGGTCAAGGCGATACGCAAGCTTAGACATGTGACACGCAGCAACAAGCTGAAAGGATTTACATAATTAAGGAACGCTGAATAATAGTATAAGTCGATTCAGACCACGCTCAGTGCCGAATTGTTGCGCGGTCGAATCGACGGCCAAGCCTTTATTCAGCGTATCCTTAAGTAATATCCTTTCATAATTTTATGTATATGAAAGACAGACCATGATGTTTGCTATGGGAGGGAATATCTGATGAATATGGCAGAAGGGAAGAATACCCTGCGCAAGCTGTTTGAGCAGGGCAAGGCCAGGGGCAGTCTCACAAACCAGGAAATAATGGACGCACTGAATGAAATGAACTGGAGTCCCGAGCAGGTCGAAAAGCTTTATGATAAACTTGAAGCCAGCGGCATAGAAATCGTTGAGGAAGAAATAAAGCTGGATGACCTTGAAACGGCTGATGACAACGCGCTGATCGATGACCCGGTCAAAATGTACCTCAGAGAAATCGGCAAAATTCCGCTGCTCTCTCCTGAAGAAGAAAAGGAAATTGCCGTGAGAATAGCCGCCGGTGATGAAAAGGCGAAAAAACGGCTGAGCGAGGCTAATCTTCGCTTGGTGGTGAGCATAGCCAAGAGGTATATCGGGCGCGGAATGCCGCTGCTTGACCTGATTCAGGAGGGCAATCTGGGACTTATCAAGGCCGTGGAAAAATTCGATTCCTCCAAAGGCTTCAAGTTCTCGACATATGCAACATGGTGGATCCGTCAGGCAATCAGCCGTGCGATAGCTGACCAGGCGCGCACCATCAGAATTCCCGTACACATGGTTGAAAATATCAATCGTGTCAAAAAGGCGCAGAGCCAGCTGCTGCATGAAAACGGAAAGGATCCTACTACATCCGAGGTCGCCGAGCTGACCAATATGGATGAACGCAAGGTTCTGGAAATCATGCGGATAGCGCAGGATCCCGTGTCTCTTGAAACTCCTATCGGCGAGGAAGAGGACAGCCATCTGGGCGACTTCATCAAGGATGAGGCACAGGAGAATCCTGAGGATGCTGCGTCACAGAGCATGCTCAAGGTTCAGCTTGAAAGCGCGCTTTCCACGCTTACTCCCCGCGAAATGGATGTGCTCAAGCTGCGCTACGGACTTTTTGACGGGCGCAGCCATACGCTTGAGGAAGTCGGTCAGCAGTTTAATGTGACCCGCGAGCGCATAAGACAGATCGAGGCTAAAGCGCTGCGTAAGCTGAGACATCCGAGCCGAAGCAAAAAACTGAAGGATTTTATGAATTAATAACGTTATTGTCAAAACCATCGGATTTTTATTCGATGGTTTTGACTTTTGGCGGGTTTGCAGTATATGTCAAAATGACTAACGGAAAAATAGTTTTTTATGGTGCTTGACAAATTATTTGATGTATGTTATAATACTAAACTAGCTTAAAATGGGTTAAAATTCCGTTGAGATTTTTGCGAAAATAGCGCAGATAAAGCGGCAAATTTTGATAATTTACAGTTTTATTGTGCATAGTCGATAAAAAAATCAACTGTATCCTCGAGAATTTCTCTTGTAGGATTGCACAAATTTTATCCCAAAGATGTCCATCCGAGAGATTTTTTCCGATGTATTTGAATGGAGTGAAGCAAAATCTATGCTGAATGTTAAAGATGTCAAGCTGGGCAGAACTACCAGAAAAACATTTTCAAAACTGAATGAGGTTCTGGAGATGCCTAACCTTATCGAGATTCAGAAGAACTCTTATCAGTGGTTTTTGGATCACGGTCTCAAAGAAATCTTTGAGGATTCCTCCGGAATAAGTGATCACACCGGTAACCTGGTGCTTGAATTTACCGATTACCGCATCAACGATGTGCCGAAGTACACTATCGAGGAGTGTAAGATGCGCGACGCGACATATTCCGCCACTCTCTATGTAAAGGCGCGTCTTACTAACAAGGAGACAGGCTATATCAGTGAGCAGGAGGTTTACATGGGCGAATTCCCGCTTATGACTCCCAGCGGTACATTTGTAATCAACGGTGCAGAGCGCGTTATTGTATCACAGCTTGTGCGTTCCCCCGGTGTATACTATAAAATGGAGCATGACAAGTCCGGTAAGGAATTGTTTTACACCACTGTCATCCCTAACAGAGGCGCATGGCTGGAATATGAAAATGATGTCAACGATGTATTCTATGTTCGCATCGACAAAAACAGAAAACTCCCCATCACTACCTTTATACGCGCACTCGGTCTCTCGAGCAATGAAGATATTTATGACTATTTCGGACATGATGAGAGAATTGAGCAGACACTTGCCAAGGAGGCAACACTGACCAAGGACGGCGTACACAACACAGAAGAAGCGTGGATCGAAGTTTTCAAAAAGCTGCGTCCGGGCGAGCCTCCGTCACTTGACAGTGCGCGCAACTACATCGAGGGTCTTTTCTTCGACCCAAGAAAGTATGATATTTCACGTGTAGGCCGCCACAAATACAATCAGAAGCTTTGCCTTGGCTACAGACTTATCGGTCACAAGATTATACAGCCTATAGTAAACATCTTCACAGGAGAGATCGTTGCGGAAGCCGGCGAAATCATCACAAAGGCAAAGGCTGAGGAAATCAACAACTGCGGCGCATCCATTGCTTATGTTCAGCTCGAAAATGAGAAGGAAGTCAAGGTTATTTCCAACGGCATGGTTGACATCCGTGAATACGTTGACTTTGATGTATATAAAGAATGCAACATAGACGAGAAGGTCTGTGTTGTAGTGCTCAAGGATATTCTCGAAACCTGCGAAACTGACGATGAGATTCGTGAGGCAGTCATCGAGCGCAAGAATGAGCTTATTCCCAAGCACATCACCCGTGACGATATTTTTGCCACCATCAACTACTTCAACTGCGTTGCCAACGGCGTGGGCACGCTCGATGATATTGACCATCTGGGCAACAGAAGAATCCGCTCGGTCGGCGAACTGCTCCAGAATCAGTTCAGAATAGGTTTCGCACGTCTTGAAAAGGGCGTTCGCGAAAAAATGGGCATCAATGACGTTGAAAAGATGACTCCCGCAACCCTTATCAACAGTCGACCTGTGAATGCGGCAATCAAGGAGTTCTTCGGAACATCTCCGCTTTCACAGTTCATGGATCAGAACAACCCGCTTGCTGAGCTTACTCACAAGAGAAGACTTTCGGCTCTCGGTCCGGGCGGTTTGTCAAGAGACCGTGCAGGCTTCGAGGTTCGTGACGTTCACTACAGCCATTACGGTCGTATGTGTCCTATCGAAACTCCTGAAGGCCCGAACATCGGTCTGATATCCTACCTCGCAACCTATGCCCGTGTGAACGATTACGGCTTTATCGAGGCTCCGTTCCGCAAGGTCGATAAGGCTACCGGCAGAGTTACGGATGAGGTTCGCTATATGCCGGCTGATATTGAGGACGAATTTATAGTTGCTCAGGCGAACGAACCGCTCAATCCCGACGGAACATTTGTAAAGCCAAGAGCTACTGCAAGATACAGAGGCGAATTCCTTGAAATTGAAGTCGATAAGATCGACTATATGGACGTTTCACCGAAAATGCTCGTTTCTGTTGCAACGGCCATGATTCCCTTCCTGGAGAACGACGACGCAAACCGCGCTCTCATGGGCTCCAACATGCAGAAGCAGGCTGTTCCGCTGCTCCGCACAGAGGCTCCTATAGTGGGTACCGGCATGGAATACAAGGCGGGCGTTGACTCCGGTAACTGTGTTCTTGCCGAGCATTCTGGCAAGGTGGTTTATGTAAGTGCCGATGAGATTCGCATTAAGGTTGATGGCACAGATGCTGTCGATACTTATCATATTATAAAATTCATGCGTTCCAACCAGGGCAACTGCTTCAACCAGATTCCGATAGTAAGCTACGGCGATCATGTTGAAGCGGGCGACGTAATCGCCGACGGTCCTTCCACTAAGAACGGTGAAATTGCACTCGGCAAGAACATGCTTGTCGGATTTATGACCTGGGAAGGCTATAACTATGAGGACGCTGTTCTGCTTAACGAAAAAATCGTTCGCGATGATCAGTTTACCTCTATCCATATCGCTGAATTTGAAACCGAAGCCAGAGACACCAAGCTCGGTCCGGAAAATATCACTGCCGACATTCCAAATGTGGGCGACGATGCGCTCAAAAATTTGGACGAAAACGGTATCGTATATATCGGAGCGGAGGTTCACGCGGGCGATATACTCGTAGGTAAGGTAACTCCGAAGGGTGAAACCGAGCTGACAGCCGAGGAAAGACTGCTTCGCGCGATTTTCGGCGAAAAGGCGCGCGAGGTTCGCGACACCTCCCTCAAAGTACCGCACGGCGAGAGCGGCATTGTTGTTGACGTTCAGGTATTTACAAAGGAAAACAGCGACGAGCTTGCTCCCGGTGTAAACAAGGTGGTCAGAGTTTATCTGGCGCAAAAGAGAAAAATCAGCGTCGGCGACAAGATGGCAGGTCGTCACGGAAACAAGGGTGTTGTTTCCAGAATTCTTCCTGTGGAAGACATGCCGTTCCTCCCCGACGGTACTCCGCTCGATATAGTTCTTAATCCTCTGGGCGTTCCTTCACGAATGAACATCGGACAGGTGCTCGAGGTTCATCTGGGCATGGCAGCAAATGCACTGGGCAAGAAGTACGGCGAGGATTACAAGGTAATGACAGCGGTATTCGACGGCGCTCACGAAAGCGACATCGTTGAAATGTTTGAGGAAGCCGGTCTTCCCACCGACGGCAAGACAGAGCTTTACGACGGACGCACCGGTGAGAAGTTTGACAACCGCGTAACAGTCGGCTATATGTATTACCTCAAGCTGCATCACCTCGTTGATGATAAGATTCACGCGCGCTCCACAGGCCCATATTCACTGGTTACTCAGCAGCCGTTGGGCGGTAAGGCTCAGTTCGGCGGTCAGCGTTTCGGTGAAATGGAAGTCTGGGCACTTGAAGCGTATGGCGCGGCTTATACTCTGCAGGAAATTTTGACAGTCAAGTCGGACGACATCGTGGGTCGTGTAAAGACCTACGAGGCTATCATAAAGGGTCAGAATGTGCCAAAGCCGGGCATTCCGGAGTCATTTAAGGTCCTTATCAAGGAACTCCAGTCGCTCGGTCTGGATGTCAAGGTTCTTGACGAATATAAGAACGAAATTGACCTCAAGCAGCACTTTGACGATGATGACGACGCATATCTGTCAAATGAAAATGCTGAGCAGCTTACTGAAGGCGTAACAGACGAAAGCGAGCTTGAAGACCTTGGCTACATGGAGGACACCGAGGCAAACGATTTTGACGACGATAGTGAAGACGTGTTTTCATTTGCAGATTTGAAGGCAGATGACGAGGAAGAAGATTTCAGTCTTGACGATATATTCTCAAGTGATTCCGACGAACAGTATTAACAGGGGGTCAGCAGATGGAATTCAATGAATTTGATTCAATAAAAATTGGTCTCGCCTCGCCCGAACAGATCAGAAGCTGGTCATACGGTGAAGTTACCAAGCCGGAAACAATCAATTACCGCACACTCAAGCCTGAAAAGGACGGTCTTTTCTGCGAAAAAATCTTTGGTCCGCAGAAAGACTGGGAGTGCCACTGCGGCAAATATAAAAGAATAAAATTTAAGGGCAAGAAATGCGAAAAATGCGGCGTTGAGATCACACGCTCCAAGGTTCGCCGCGAGCGCATGGGCAGCATTGAGCTGGCCGCCCCGGTGTCCCATATCTGGTATTTCAAGGGCATTCCCTGCCGCATAGGCTTTATGCTCGACATCACGCCCAGACAGCTTGAAAAGGTGCTCTACTTTGCATCTTATATTGTAACCGACCCCGGCAATGTTCCGCGCCTGCAATACAAGCAGGTGCTTACCGAGGCGGAATACAGCGACCTCAGGGAGAAGTATGAGGACGATTTCAAGGCTGAGATGGGTGCTGAGGCTATCAAAAAACTGCTTTGCGACATCGACCTCGAGCAGCTCTCTCACGAGCTGAAGGCCGAGCTTGAGGGGGCTTCCGGTCAGAAGAAGGTTCGTCTGCTCAAGCGCCTTGACGTGGTTGAGTCTTTCAGACTTTCAGGCAACCGCCCCGAGTGGATGATTCTGGATGTAATCCCGGTCATTCCGCCGGACATTCGCCCGATGGTTCAGCTTGACGGCGGCAGATTTGCCACCAGCGACCTCAACGACCTTTATCGCAAGGTTATCAACAGAAACAACCGTCTCAAGAGATTGCTCGAACTCGGCGCGCCTGAAATCATCGTGCGCACCGAGAAAAGAATGCTTCAGGAATCGGTTGACGCAATTATATACAACGGCCGCCGCGGCCGTCCCGTGACAGGTCCTAATAACCGCACTCTTAAGTCTCTTTCCGAGATGCTCAAGGGCAAGCAGGGACGTTTCCGTCAGAACCTGCTCGGCAAGCGCGTTGACTACTCCGGACGTTCGGTTATCGTCGTAGGCCCTGAGCTTAAGATGTACCAGTGCGGTCTGCCTAAGGAAATGGCTCTTGAGCTTTTCAAGCCGTTCGTTATGAAGAGACTCACCGAAACAGGCAAGGCACAGAACGTAAAGTGCGCCCGCAAGATGGTCGAAAGAGCCGAGCCGCCGGTTTGGGATGCGCTCGAAACCGTAATCAAGGGACATCCCGTAATGCTCAACCGCGCTCCTACGCTTCACCGCTTGGGAATTCAGGCATTCGAGCCGGTTCTGGTTGAAGGACGCGCTATCAAGCTGCATCCGCTTGTTTGTACCGCTTTCAACGCCGACTTCGACGGCGACCAGATGGCTGTTCATGTGCCGCTCAGCTCCGAGGCTCAGGCAGAAGCGCGTCTGCTCATGCTTGCGTCGGGCAACCTGCTCAAGCCCTCTGACGGTAAGCCTGTTGCCGTTCCTACACAGGATATGGTTCTCGGTTCCTACTACCTCACTCTTGACAAGGACGGAGAGCCGGGCGAAGGCAAATACTTCAAGGATTTCGATGAAGCGATTCTCGCCTATGATTCGGGCGTAATCACGCTTCATTCCAAGATAAAGGTTCGCCGCACAGGCGAATTCAACGGCAAGAAGATTACCAGGATGGTAGATACATCTGTGGGTAAGATAATCTTTAACCGTCCTATACCGCAGGATCTCGGTTTCACCGATCGTACAACCGAGGAAACCTGTCTTAACCTCGAAATTGACTTCCTCGTGGGCAAAAAGCAGCTCGGTCAGATTATCGAACGCTGCATCAAGGTTCACGGCGTTGCCGAGACATCGGTGGTTCTCGACGAAATCAAATCTCAGGGTTATAAATACTCCACTAAAGGCGCTCTCACCGTCGCTGTTTGCGATGCGACTATTCCTCCGCAGAAAAAGGAGATCATTGCAAATACAGAGGCTGAGGTTGACCACATTCTCAAGCTCTTTAAACGCGGCTTGCTGACTGACGAAGAGCGTTATAACCTGACTATCAAGGCTTGGGAGAAAGCGACCACTGATGTTGCTAACGCACTTACAAGCAACATGGATAAGTTCAACCCGATTCAGATGATGGCTCATTCCGGTGCTCGTGGTTCTGCCAACCAGATCAAACAGCTCGCAGGTAGGCGCGGACTTATCGCCAACACATCAGGTCGTACAATTGAAATTCCGATTCGCTCCAATTACCGCGAAGGTCTGAACATTCTCGAATACTTCATTTCCTCTCGCGGCGCCAGAAAGGGCTTGGCTGATACCGCTCTGCGTACGGCCGACTCAGGTTATCTGACTCGCCGACTTGTTGACGTTTCACAGGAAGTTATAATCCGCGATGATGACTGCGGCTGCACACACGGTATTGAAGTATACGCAATCAAGGATGGCAACGAAGTCATTGAGCCTCTTGAGGAAAGACTTTACGGTCGTTATCTTGTCAACGATTTCTGCGATGCAGACGGAAATGTTCTGGTATCAAAAGATAAGATGATGGATGACAACGACGCTAAGATCATCGTAAGCTCAGGAATCGAGAGAGTTGAAATTCGTTCAATCCTCACATGTACTTCTAAGCGCGGCATATGCAAGAAGTGCTACGGCAACAATCTGGCTACAGGAAAGGCTGTCACCAAGGGTGAGGCTGTCGGTATTATTGCTGCTCAGTCCATTGGCGAGCCGGGTACACAGCTTACAATGAGAACATTCCATACCGGCGGTATTGCCAGTGCGGAAGATATTACACAGGGTTTGCCGCGTGTTGAAGAATTGTTTGAGGGCAGAAAGCCGAAGGCTCTTGCTATCATCAGTGAAATCGACGGCGTGGTAACACTTGAGGAAGACAGAACTAAGAGTGTGGTCAAGAATAATGTTGTTGTAACAAATACCGAGACAGGCGAGAAACGCACCTATCTCATTCCTTTCGGCTCCAGAAGAAAGGTGCAGGAGGGCGACGTTATCAAGGCCGGTGACAGAATTACCGACGGTTCCGTAAACCCGCACGATATTCTTGCTATCAAAGGCTCAAATGCGGTGCAGGAATACCTTATCGAAGAAGTTCAGCGCGTTTACCGTCTCCAGGGTGTTGATATCAACGATAAGCATATCGAGGTTATCGTTCGCCAGATGATGAAGAAGGTTCAGGTCGAGGATCCGGGCGATACTCTGCTTCTGCCGAATGTTCTGGTGGATAAGTCAGAGTTTGAATCTGCCAACGAGGAAATCCTCGCCAGACGCGAAGAAGAGGGCAATCCCTCCCTCAGACTTGCTACATGCAAGCCTGTTATGCAGGGTATTACAAAAGCCTCCTTGTCCACAGATTCATTCCTTTCGGCAGCGTCCTTCCAGGAAACTACCAAGGTTCTTACCGACGCAGCAATCAAGGGTAAGATTGACCCGCTGATTGGTCTGAAAGAGAATGTTATTATCGGTAAGCTTGTGCCGGCCGGTACAGGAATGGTGGATGCTTCTGACATTGTTGTTGAGGTTGAGCCTATCAGCAGCGTTGAAAGATAAATTATACTAATATCTGATTTAAATTTAATAAAGTCAGCGGTCGCATTCGTAAAGTCGAGTGCGACCGTCGATTTATTATTGAAATTCTGTTATTTATAAGCATATTATGCGTTGAAAATATTGAGAACATTGGAGATTGATAATCATGGAAAAAAACATTACTTCAAAAGAATATGACCTTAAGGATGCTATTGCGGCTGCAAAGGCAGAGGCTGAAGCTGAAATAAAAGGAGAAGAAAAAAAGCACTCCCGTGATGCTGATATTGATATGTTAAAGGAAATGCAAAAAAAATATGGGCTCACGGTAGATGAAAAAAAGCTTATAGATAAGATGATTTCGCTTTTAGAGACATATAAAGCGAAGTGCATGCTGCCCAAGCTGAATGTTGGAGATAGTGTTTTTAAAATGTATAGTTCAGATGAGGAACCAACTGAATTTGTAGTAGATCGCATAGAATTTGATGATTTCGGCTGGAAATTAATAAGCTATGAGAAATTCGGTCTGCATGAGATGGAATTTATATTTTGTGAGAATGATTACAATAGGCAGTTTTTTGATACGGCTGAGCAAGCCAAAAATTATCACGGTAAATAACATAAAAACGGTGTGGCTTACTCCCACGCCGTTTTTATGTTATGGAAAATACACATTTTTAAGCAGCTAAAATGTGGAATGTGCATAAATCAATCCGCGCGATTTTGTTAAAAAAATACATCTTAAAAGAGTTGCAATTTTGTAATATTTATTGTAAAATAATTACATATGATATTTGACTTGGGAGGGTTATTATCCTTATGGCTAAAAATAAGAAAAAATCTCTCGTTTTTGTCACAAGTGTTCTCGCTATTTGTCTGGGCTTTGCGATAATGCCTAATTTATTAGAAACATTTGCGGGTGACGCTCTTATTGTTACCTCCTCTGATTTAACCGTAATTCCGGGTTCGGTTTCTGCCAGCGATGTCTCAGAATCGGACATGCTTCGAACAGAGGAAGCTGTTCCTGCCACAGATATCGGCGCAATTGCGGCAGATACGTCAAAGTTTTACGTTGGAGAATCGTATCAGCTCAACGCATTGCTTGCTCCTGAGGGTTCTATTGGAGAAGTGACATGGTCCACATCAAATAAGTGGGTTGTTCGGGTTGACGACAACGGTAAAATAGAATGTCTTAAAAAGGGCAGAGTCAAAATTTATGCTAAACTTTCGTCAGGACAGAAATCATACGCTTATATCAATGTGGCTAATAAGGTTACATCTTTGTCCTTTAAGTCATCCACAGTAAATCTGCTTGTCGGCAAAAAAACACGTCAATATGCTGCGGTAAAGCCTTCGAACAGCGGAGATTCTCTTACGTGGACTTCATCTGATCCTTCGATTGCGACAGTGGATTCAAACGGCAGTGTTACCGCACTTAAAAAGGGCGAAGTTACAATAACATTGGAGTCTGGCAGCGGTTTGTCTGCCAATTACACACTTCGATGCATTGAGCCTGCAAGTTCGGTGGCAATTGATTTCCCATCATCCACAATGTACGTCGGCGAATGTATTCCGGCTGCCGTTTCAATATTGCCTGAATCTTCAAATGATGTTGTGACTTGGTCTACTACCAACCGCTATGTCGCCACAGTCGACCAAAACGGAGCAGTTACTGCCAAAAAGCGCGGCACGGTGTATATCAAGGCGATAACTGTCAGCGGTAAAAAAACGACTAAGAAAATTACAGTTGTTGAAAAAGCCACAGAACTGAAATTTTCAAAAAATAATGTGAATATAATCAATGGTAAATATTACACCAACAAGCTTACCGTTCTTCCGTATAGATGCGGTGACTCAATTACTTATACCTCATCTGACACCTCGATTGCGACAGTTACTGCCGCAGGTAAGGTGAATGCGATAAAGTCCGGCACCGTAGTTATTACTGCGACCTCCGGCAGCGGAGTGACGAGCAGCTACACTGTTCGCTGTATCGAGCCGGCGAAGTCGGTCGTTGTTAATGCGCCTGAAGATTCTTTGTATGTCGGCGAGAATATGCAGCTTACCGCGACGGTATCCCCTGAATCTTCTAACGATGTAGTAACGTGGTCAACTACCAACCGATATATTGCAACAGTTGACGGAAACGGTGTAATTACCGCGATAAGACGCGGTACTGTATATATAAGGGCGACGACAGTCAGCGGCAAGCGTTACTCGAAGAAGATCAGAGTAATTGAGGAAGCAACAGGTCTAAAATTCTATAAGCAGAATGTAACACTTACACTTGGCAAATATTACACTAATATACTTACAGTTCTTCCTTTCGGCTGCGGCGATAACATTTATTATAAATCTTCCGACCCGTCGATTGCTACCGTGTCATCTGTAGGTAAGGTGTACGCAGTATCGGCAGGTACTGCTGAAATAACGGCGACATCGGGCAGCGGAGTTGTGCTGAGCTATACTGTTACCAATGTCAATCACTTAAGGTGAATTAGCAGTTGTTCTTCTTATTGTGATAGAATTTCATAACACGAGGAGCAGATGGTCTGGGAACAGATCTGTTTGGTCTGATGGGAACAACAGACTGCTTGATTTCATCAAAAATTTGATTAACCAACTTGACACGTTTAGAAGGCGAGGACTCGGTAAGCGCAAAAATAAGTCTGTCTTTAAACGCACCGACGATCTCATTGGTGTTAGCCTGATACTGATATTTGTTGTTTTTATTTTTGCGCTGATCAGAGATATCCTCATCAGCTTCTGCCTTGAAAATGGCCGCCATGTTCGTCAGATACATACAGGTATAGAAATCCTGTGATATGGCTTCTACAGTCCTGCCGGTAAAGTTTTCAAGCTGTATTTTGTTCTTGACAATATCGAATTTTGTTTCAACCGGCCAGCGCATGAAATAGAGCGCCTTATAGTCGTCAAGCGTCATTTTACGCAAATAAAAATCAGTCACCAGTGTCTCCGTTTCTCCACTCGGCAAATCGAATTTAACGACTCTGATTCTTGCGTTTTTTCCGCTTTTCAGCGTGATTTTAATGGTGTGTATTCCTTTCGGGAGATCGTCTGCCTGCAGCAGTTTCTTTGATGGCATACGAAAAACAAACTCAATACCGCGAGAGAGCAATTCCTCCATAAACTCCAAGGAATAATAGCCTCTATCAAAGATAACGAGTTCTTTGACTCCTGAAAAAATGTGTTTCTTTTCAAGCATTTCCAAAGCCTGAACACGCTCTCCGTGACTGAACGGGGCTAATTTTGCATCCAGTACAATGTCATTCTGAATGTCATACAGAGCAGAAGCCCTTCCCGTTACGGCTTTTTCTCCCTTTCCGCTTGTGCCGAAATAAGCCTTTAGTTCGGCGGTATTCGGAATTTTTACCTGTGAACCGTCAATAGCGCAGATCAAACGACCATAGAAAAGTTTCCCGCCTGCCTTATTGAATGCCTGACGATTCTCGTATCCTGTACGGGATGTCATTTCAAAAAGTTCACGAAAAATAACATCGTTAATTCTTGACCTCGCCTGACTGAACGCACTCTGACAAACCTTTATATTTGCATCAGCCAACGGACGGAAATGGTTGAGCGCAGTTTTTATGGTTGTCTGAAAGTGACTCAATATCAATGTTACCAACAAAACAAAAGTAAGCTTTCGTGTCCTTGTGAAATGATGTTCATAGTTTTTGACCGTCCTTTTCTTTATTTCTTCGGAATGAATTATGCTATTGGATTCCTTTATGACCATTTTTGATGTTTTCATTGACCGGTTCTCCCTCCGTGTTTTTGCAGAGGTCTCCCGTTCCAAAAATGTGTCGTCAGTATTACAAAATATTGAATTTTATATTAAATCTGTGACCGAGGTTTCTGTCTCTTTCCTTAAGTGATTGACATTGA
>JAQXFQ010000197.1 GCA_029005175.1 Bacillota bacterium | reverse complement strand
GTCCAAACCTGAGGTGAATGTGACCGAGTTGACAGTCTGCTGCTGAGTGCCTATGATAAAATAAGAATTGTCGAGATTAGCCAACACGTTGAATCCGCCGGAGTTGCTGCTGTTGTAAACTGATTTGCTAATGTCGAAATTTTTGCCGTATATATCGCGGCAAATTTCGGAATACTGCTCGTAGTTTATTTTTTCAACAGAATTCTTATTCAGACCGAATACTCCCAGTATCTTATCACCCTTGCAGAAAGTGCCGTCGGCGTTAAAATATGCCTCGGAGGGCAAAAGCTCGGATATTGACGGCAGTTCCACCTTGCGCCGGGTATTCAGCCCCGCAATGCTCATGAGTACATCGCCCACGGGAATTTCCAGAATCCTGTTGGTAAGGGTGCGGTTGAATATGGCAGCCGCGCCTTCGTAGGGTGTACCGCAGGTGATAATTTTTCTTATGCGGCTTTCGCCGTATCGGCTGACATAGTATGAAGCGACGCCGCCGCCCATGCTGTGACACACCAAATCCACTTTATCGAACTCCGTGCCCTTGAGTACGTTCTTAATCTGCTCACTCAGCTTCTGCGCGGAATCGACATTGCTCTGTCTCCAGTCGTAAGAGAAGAAATATATGTCCCTCTCCTCGCCGAATTCATCGCAAAGGGTATCTACCATATTTTCATACGCATCAGTCGCGCCGTACTCGCGCTTGTATTTGGGAAGCTCGTTCTGCTTATCGGAGTTGTGGAGGACATAAAGCTCGTTGCTGATGTCGATTTCCTCGCCGAGAGTAGTGTCCTTGCCGGGAAGCAGTGACAGTGCGTCAAGCACCCACAGATAGGTGCTCAGCTTGGTCATATCGCCTTCTGCCCACACCAAATCGTCGCGCCCGCGCTCATCCGCCTGATAAAGCCTGCTGCCCATTATGCCGGGGACTATGATTATGGGGCAGTCTGCATTTTTGTCGGGAATGCTGCTGTTCTCTTTTGGCTGCACGGCATCCGAGTCTGATACTGCATTGGCATTAATATCCGACGGCGAAACCGCAGCATATGCCGTTACAGGCAGCGATGTCACAGCGACTGCACACACAAGAGTTAATGCGGCAATTTTTCTGCCTATACAGGCTTTGACCGATGTTAAGCTCATTTAATTCGCTCCTATAATCAATATTGATATATAATGAATTTTCCGAGATTTTGCGGAAATGTATCATTTATCACTACATTATAGCACCAAAAGTTGAGATGTCAAGGAATTATCTCAAATACAAAATAAATCGGCGGCACACTTTAACAGCATGCTGCCGATTATTTAGCTCAATTCATATATTTATTGCCATTGAGGGAAAATCAGATATTCTCTCTGAGCTTGCGGAACTTGTTGATTACAAGTGTGTAAGCCATAACGAACGTACTTGCGATAAGCGCGAGCATGGGCAATGCCGTGTCGCTCTCGCCGGTCTGCACGTTTTCGATGACCTCGCCATTGTCATTATCAGCCGGCTTGTCCTGAGACTGTTCGGAGGATTTTTCCGTAACCTTTACGGTGCATACTGTGGCTAATCCCGCATATTCTCCTACATATTCGTAATCCTTGCCTTCTGCATCAATTGTACCATTTACAGTGAATTGCCCGACCTGTGCATAGCTTTCGGGCGAGATAGCTTCCCATGTTACCTTTGCCTGAGCTGTGGTGTCGTTTGAAAGCTTGACGGTTACTGTCTCCGGCAAAACAGGAGCTGTGCCTACAACAGTTTGAGCTTCCGCTTTATTAATTGATAAAACAAGCGGCTTGGTTACGGTGACATATGCTGTAGGCACAACGGAATTATCGAGATTCGGCATAAGCGCACTATCCTCAAATGTTGCGCCCTTGATTTCGACAACCTTGCCGGGGGTCATAAAGCTGCTTCTGCCGAGAGTTGCCCATACAACGGGGAGTCCCTTGCTTGTACCATCGGAATAATTGGCAATCACTGTTTCTGGGAGTGTGGGAACGTATCCGGCGGGAACGGTTGTTTCAATTTTGTTGTAGGAAACAAGCGTTATTTCTGAAATTGTCGGCTCTGTTACTGTAACTGTACAGGTCACTTTTCCGTCAAAGTTCTCGACTGTACCATTGACATCAAAACTTCCTGCCTTTGAATACTTTTTTTCGTCAATAGTATCCCATGCTACAGCGACTTCGGCTGTCTTGCCACATCTGTATGAAGCAGTAACAGTTTCGGGAAGAACAGGTGCTTTCCCTACTGTAGTTGAAACAGAAACATTTGATACAGATGTAATTTTTCCTTCAACATAATTAAAGTGAATGTTAGCGTTTGTAATTGCATTATTTCTATAAAGATTAAGACCATTAATTTTATTCCATTCTTCTTCAGTGCCTTTATAATATACATCAGAAAGACTGTCGCAATTTTCAAACGAACTTTCGATAGTAGTTAATGACGTGGGCAAAGTAATACATTTTAAACTAGTGCAATTTTCAAAAGCCGCTTGCTTAATAGTCTTAACAGAATCGCCCACAACCACATCTTTTAGATTGGTACAACCCTTAAATGAACTTCTGCCGATAGTAATTACTGAATTTGGAATTTTTACGCTGGTTAAACCTGTGCAGTTATAGAAAGCACCTTCTTCAATAACTGTAACAGAGTCAGGAATAGTTATACTTCTAAGGCTTACACAACCATAGAAAGTATGATAATTAATAGCTGAAATTGAATTACTGAGTGTTATGTCAGTCAACCTGATACATTCACTAAAAGCGTCTTTTTCAATAGTGGTTACAGAATCAGGAATGGATACACTTTGAAGATTTTGACATTTACGAAACGCATATTGTCCTATAGTAATAACAGTATCGGGGATGACAATACTATCCAGATTATTGCATCCCATAAAAGCACTTCCATAAATTGAAGTGATCTTTCCATTAAATGCAACTGATGTTATTTCATTTTTATAATCGTCCCAAGGTGTATTATGTTCAAAATCCCACTGTTCCCAATACATATTACCGTTTCCGCTGATAGTCAACACTCCTGTGGCTTTTTCAAAAGTCCATGTGAGATTATCCCCGCATTTTCCGCTTGCTGAACTTTCTTCATTTTGATAATAATCGACAATGCTTGGTTCAGTTTCCTGTGCTGTTGTAATTTCACTAGCGGAAACGGTGTCTGTGTTTGATACCTCCGCAGCAAATACACTTGTCTGCATGGAGGTGATAAGTGCTGCTGTCAATACAATTGATACCATTTTTTTACTTTTCATTTTACAAGACCTCACTTTATTTGTTGTAATAAGGGCATTGCTTACAGCGAGTTTCACTTGTGCAATATGTGTCATAGTCGTGCAGAGTCAGGTTATCCTTGATTTTCATGCAACGCCAATGACCTGCCTCCCAATAATAATACGGACATCTGAAATTGGACATATAAACTTCCTCCTTTAATGATTGCGCTACCTTTCAAGCTACATATTGTTACCATGATTTGTGGTAGCTTTACTATATTATACCATAAAATATGCTATTGTCAAGAACCTTCACCACAAAAAGTGGTAAAGCGTGATATATTGAGGAATAATTACGTTTAGATTACAACATCTTATAATTACATAATAAAAGAAAGGGAAATGTGTATGGCAGACAAAATATATCAGGAGCTTGGAGTGCGTATTGCCCGGCTGCGGATGAAGCAGGGGCTGTCGCAGTCGCAGATTGCGGGAATGCTGCATATCGCTCAGACCACCTATTCCAATTATGAAAACGGCACGCACAAAATCCCTTTGGAGCAGCTTCAGGTGCTGGCGGCGTTTTATAAGGTGTCGTATGACGAGCTGCTCGGTGAGCCGTCGGAAAGTGATATATTTGATGAACGGACAATGATAGATAAAATGTCGAATCTGAATATATGCGGCAAAATCAAGGTGCTGGAATACATCGATGATATTTCGGCCAACGAAAAGTACACTTGGAGCTTGTGATTTCCTTAAAAATTATCAGTTGACAAATCGGCGCGGCGGTGCTATAATGCCAATATAAAAATACAGACAAAGGCTTTGACGGGGAGGAGTATGCATACATCCTGCGCATCAGAGAGGGGACGGTCGGTGAAAGTCCCTGCAAAGGAAATGCGGAAGTAGCCCCTGAGCTTTGAACCCAAAGAAGTTTCGCTTTGAGTAGGCTTCAACGGAGATTTCCACCGTTATCACGGAAAGCAATATCGGAATTATTTACCATGGCGCGCGGGTAAAAGCTTCCCGTATTGTAGTCGAGTGCGCAGGTGTTTTATAATTATCCTGCGAATTCAGGTGGTACCGCGGATCGAAATTTATAGTCCGCCCTGAGCTGAAATTGATTTTTCGGCTCAGGGCGGACTTTTTGTTTGTATTTGATTATTATTTTGCACTATATATCACTATATATAATGAAAAGGAGCGAAAGCCTATGCTTAGATTAAGACCGTACAAGCCGTGCGACGGCGACAAAATTGCAGGCTGGCTGGGCGATGAGCGAACATTCGCCATGTGGAGCGCATACCGCTACAGTTACCCTCTTACAGGCGGACAGCTTAATGAGAGAATGAACTCCGCAATGGAAAATCCCTGCGAGTGGATGATGACCGCCCTTGACGAGAGCGGCGAGCCGGTGGGGCACTTCCTGCTGAGGAATGCCGATTACGAGCGCAATACAATCCACATCGGCTTCATCGTAATTGACGACTCCATGCGGGGTATGGGTTACGGTGCGCAGATGCTGGAGCTTGCTGAGAAATATTGCTTTGAGGTGCTGGGGATGAACCGCATTACTTTGGGCGTTTACGATATAAACGAGCGCGCAAAGCACTGCTACGAAAAGCTGGGATTCAAAGAATACGCCGTTGAGGACGCAGATTTTGAATTCCAAGGCGAGCGTTGGAGGGTAATTGAAATGGAGTGCCTGAAGCAGGAGGCAGCATTATGAACCCGTGGAAAGAGGTTGATTTAGACGATTACGAGAGCCACATGAGCCTTGACTCGGTTGCTCAGCTCCAGGCTTTGAATGATATGACGGGCGAGCAGATTTATGATTACGATGCGGCTGATGTTATGATTATGGGCGTTGCCGGCGGCAACGGACTGAACCACATCGACAAGGCGAAAATACGCAGAGTATACGGCGTGGACATCAACGGCGATTATCTGAACAAGTGCCGCGAACGCTTCGCCGACTTGGGCGATACGCTGGTGACGATTCAGGCTGATTTGACTGACGAATATGCCGAGCTGCCGCATGCGGATTTGGTTATAGCAAATCTTCTGCTTGAATATGTGGGATATGCTTCTTTCGCGCGCAATATTCGGCACATTGCCCCACATTATGTCTCGGTAATTATTCAGATAAATGAGGGGGATGGCTTTGTTTCGGATTCTCCCTACTTACATTCATTTGACAAGCTGAATGAGGTTTACAACCACATTGACGGTGCAGGACTAACTGAGGTCATGTCGCGAATCGGCTACCATGCTATCAGTACGTTAAAGCGAGCTTTGCCCAACGGCAAGGCTTTGGAGAGATTGGATTTTTGTATTAAGAAT
>JAQXFQ010000196.1 GCA_029005175.1 Bacillota bacterium | reverse complement strand
GAATAAAATACAAAAATATTATTGACATGACAATAGTTTTGGTATATCATAAAATAAGACAGATAACGGAAATATTGATTTCGTTATACAGTTTCGGATATTAATAAATCTCACTTCGCGCGTGATTTGCGAGGTAAAAGGAAAGGTGTAATGTATAATGCGCAAGAAGTATAACAAAACCAAGCTTCGCGCAGCGTTTTTGTCGCTGTTGACAATTGCCCTGCTCGCGGCAACGGCGACTTTCATGGGTACAAGCGCGGCGGAGGCGGTGGTTAGTAACTCTGATGTCAGTATAACTGATGATGTTTTTACTGATTTTGAAGGTAAAGATTTACCTGATAAAGATTTACTTGATAAAATTAAAGATAAAGGTTTACTTGATGATATTCTTGATGATATTAAAGATTCTATTGGAGATAATCTTGATTCTGAAACCGAGGAGAAGAAAGATGGCAAAGATACTCAGTCAAAAGATATTCAGTCAGTTGACTTCCCTGGTCCGTTTTATGTATATCCAGGTTATGACGTTGAATTGCCTGAGTTTATAACCGCTACATTTACAGATGGTACCATAGGAGAAGTTCCTATTACATGGACGGAACCTGATGGCTCACCTGTCGATGCCAAAAAACATAGTGGTATGTTTTTCGTCAATGGCCATGTTAATAATTATCCAAGAATATTGGCAGTTAGAGTAATGATTATGACTGGCATACCCGTTCCGTATTGGGATGAAGAAATATTTGGACCATTACAGATTACACTAACAAAAAGTGAAGAAAGTAGTAATGGTTCTATAAGCTTTAAGTTAAATGATATAGATGGTAAGGTCTATGTTGATTTAGGAGATAGTATACCAGTAGAAATAGATACATCTGAACAAATTACTAAGTATGCTAAAGATCGAACTATAAAGATTTACAGTAAAGCTCCAATAACAGAAATTACTTGTTCTACAAATGCTTTATCATCTTTAGATATATCTAATTGCGAGTCTTTAACGGAAATTGCTTGTTATGCAAATAATTTGACATCTTTAGACATATCTAATTGTAAGTATTTAACGCGTTTGGAATGTTGGTGGAACAATTTATCAGAATTAGATGTTTCTAAAAATACTAATTTAACGTATTTAGACTGTGCGTATAATAACTTATCAGAATTAGATATTTCTAACAACCTTGAGTTAGTTTATTTGGATTGTGGAGACAATAATTTATCAGTGTTAGATATTTCTCGAAATGTTAAACTAAAATGGTTGGATTGCGGCTTAAATAATTTGCCAGAATTGGACATTTCTAACAATATTGAATTAGCTTTCTTGGGCTGTAGTAATAATAATTTATCACAATTAGAAGTATCACATCTTAATATGTTGAATAGTTTAGCTTGTGGATATAATAATTTATCTGCATTGGATGTTTCTAAAAATACTGAATTAGAAATTTTAGGATGTAGTGGTAATCAACTAACTGAGCTTGATGTTAGTAATAATATTAAACTTAGTGAGTTATATTGTTATTACAATCAATTATCAGAGTTAGATGTATCTAAAAACCCATTACTCTATATATTCGATTGTGGAAATAATAACCTGTCTGAACTTGAGATTTCATCAAACAAAGATTTATGGTATCTTATTTGTAATAATAACAATATATCAAAGTTAGATGTTTCAGGTCATCATAATATGGTTTTATTGCATTGTGGAGACAATTCGTTGAAATTTTCAACAGTTAAATTAAATGAATATTTAGAAGGTTTACTAGATGGAACAGCAAACTTATCCAATCCATCGAATTGGATTGATGGTGAAATATCCAACGATTTGCAAATATGTGATAACGGTGCAACTATTGCATATACTCCTCAAGCAATCATTTCAATTCCTAAGACTATATATGCTGGAGAAACCGTGTCTCAGATTTCGTCAGAATTTAAGGTTGATGGAATTAATACAGTTTATACTTGGTATGAGTATGATGAAGCTCAAGGCGAAATATCTACAGCGTCATTGGTTGAAGTAACACCGACTAAATCTGAAAAAGGTGTGTTTACATTTGGTGAAGAATTTGTAGGAAAAAAACTCTATTGCACTATGACTAATGATGTTTTACCTTATTTAACTCTCCAAACTACAGTAGTTGAAGTAGTGGCAAATGATAATCCTACTGCCGAGCCTGATACGGATGAACCTACCGACCCCACACCGCCCGCAGATACTCCCGGCGGTACCACCAACACCGAAAATGGTCCGGGTACAGGCGAATCTATCGCGCTCACGATAGTTGCGTCATGCCTTGCGCTGCTCTCGCTGGCGGCAATCGGCGCGGTGGTTTACAGGAAGAAATTCGCGCGCTCCGCAAAGTAATTTGAAGAATAATATGTAATTTAAGGCTTCGACTTCGTGTGGACTTAAAGCTTCCGCATACTGTCGAAGCCTTAGTTATACGCGCCGACTTTACTTAGTATATCCAAAAAGTATGGAACATATCTTGATGTTATGAAAAAAATATGGTAAAATTATATCGTAATTGCGGCAGAGTGAGGAGCGAGGCTTGATGGAGGATAAACCCAAAAGGCTGCCTGTCAGGGAGCTGGTGATAAATCACCTGCTTTTCGCGGCGGCGGCAGTCGCATACATAATATTAATGCTGAAGCTGGAGATATATTGCCCGCTGCGCCACTTTACGGGCATACCCTGCGCCTGCTGCGGTATGTCCAGAGCAGCCGTGAGCCTGCTGCATTGGAATTGGAGCGGGTATTTTTACCACAATCCCGCAATGCTCCCGTTCGTGGCGGCGCTGTTTTTCACGATTCATAAGGACACCCGGATGCTGAGCAGGCTGAACAGGCGGCTGGTGAATGTGATAATATACGCGGGCTTCGGAATAACCGCCGCGACTTACATTATAAGAATGATATTTTTTGAAATACCGTAATTATGATAGGTTAAGAGAAAAGAGGATGGTTTTATGGCAGATTATGAAAATGAAAGATATTACAGCGATGCTGAGAGAGAGGAAAGGGAGAATATCCGCAAGCAGAAGATAACGCTCACCGACCGCTTTCTCGTGCTAAATCAGGCGGATCTGCCCGATGATAAGATCCCTATGCTGCGCGACAAAATGCTTCACTGCTCGCTGCGCAAGCTCACCGCAATGCAGAATATGACCTGCCGCAGGGTCTACAGCATGCAGTTCATTTCGCTGATACTCGGCTGGACCGGCATTGACCGCATGCTGCTGGGCGATGTGGGCATAGGCTTGCTAAAGCTGTGCACGCTGGGCGGCTGCGGATTACTGATGCTCTTTGACTGGCTGACCGTCAGCGGGCGCACCCGAAGATACAATTATATAAAGGTAATGGGCGTGATGGATTACGATGACTATGACTGCTGATGAATATCTTGTATATAATTGATATAAATTTCAGAGAAATAGCCTTAAATTTCTACGACTAAATTTTAAATATTGCTTGCCAAATGGGACTTGTTCTGATATAATAATTAGGCGCGCTGCGAAAGGCAGTGTGCATACAAATTGCAGCGACTGCACATGAGATATGCGATGAAGTGGGAGGTTGCGTTCGTTACGAACGGTTTTTCCATGGAGTATGTCCGATTTTAAACCGGGCGAAAAAGTGTGCACAGTTACATAATCCTGTATGTTGCTCGCGGCTCTGTCTGCGATGCATGCGGATGGTAGGACAAGGGCGTCCCAATGCGCTCGGTGTCTGATGTTTGAACTGTGCGTAAACGCTTGCTATGAGTTTTCACTGACCCGGAAGACCGATTAACCCTAAAAGTTCAACGGCTTCCGGTTTTTTAATGCCCGAGCGCGAAACACCCGGAGGGAGTGTACAGAGGAGCAAGACTTCACTGTTGACAAAATGTGGAAAATTATCCACCGGCTTGTTGAAAAACTCCCGGGCATTTCGGCGAAAAATCATGAGCAGCGGCCCGCCGCAAATTTTAACAGGAGGCGATTTTTTATGGCAGTCAAGGAAAAAATCAGAATCAGAATCAAGAGCTACGATCATTCTCTCGCCGATCAGGCGGCACAGAAGATTGTTGACGCCGCAAAGCGCGAGGGTGCACAGGTTTCCGGACCGGTGCCGCTTCCCACAGAGAAGCAGATCGTCACGATTCTGCGTGCGGTTCACAAGTATAAGGACAGCCGTGAGCAGTTCGAGTACAGAACCCACAAGCGTCTTATTGACATCCTGAGACCTTCCAACAAAGTTGTTGAGGCTCTTAAAGGATTAGAGCTCCCTGCGGGCGTTGAAATCGAAATCAAGCTTTAAACCGCTTACAAGCGGTAATCCGCTTACAAGCGGTAAACGCTGGATTCGACTTTAACCAACAGCAGTCGAGGTCAAGTTGAAGGAAGCGCAATACCTGCTCTTTCAACCAATAACCTAACCAGGAGGTAGTAAAAATGCAGAAAGGTATTATCGGCAAAAAACTCGGCATGACTCAGATTTTTGACGAGAAGGGCAATGTTATTCCGGTAACAGTTATCGAAGCAGGTCCCTGCACCGTCACACAGAAGAAGACAGTCGAGACAGATGGCTACAATGCCATTCAAATGGGTTTCGGAGACATCAAGCTCAAGTACAAGAAGGGCGGCAAAAGCTCCAGAAGCACAAAGTTTGAAGAGAAACCCAGCAACATCACTCTCGCTCTTGCAGGTCACTTTGCAAAGAACGACGTTGCTCCCAAGAAGTATCTCAGAGAGTTCCGCTTTGACTCCATCGACGCTGTGAACGTCGGCGATGTCATCAAGGCAGACACCTTTACCGTAGGCGACAAGGTTGACGTTGTCGGCACAAGCAAAGGTAAGGGCTGGGCAGGCGTTATCAAGCGCTGGAACTTCGCAAGACTCAAGGAATCACACGGTACAGGTCCTGTTCACCGCCACGGCGGCTCAATCGGTTGCTGCTCCGATCCTTCCAGAGTGTTTAAGGGCAAGAAGATGTCCGGTCACCTCGGCAACGAGAGAGTAACCGTTCAGAATCTCACAGTTGTTAAGATTGATGTTGAAAACAACCTCATCGCCATCAAGGGCGCAGTTCCCGGTCCTAAGGGCGGCGTTGTGCTCATCAGCGACAGCGTTAAAGCATAAGGGAGGAGGAATACAATATGCCTAGCATCAACGTAGTAAATGCGGCTAACGAAAACGTCGGCACAATCGAGCTTTCAGAAGCTGTATTCGGTATAGAACCCAACGAAACAGCAGTTCATGCTGCTGTAGTAAACTATCTTGCAAACCAGCGTCAGGGCACACAGAGCACACTGACACGCGGCGAGGTTTCCGGCGGCGGCAGAAAGCCCTGGAGACAGAAGGGCACAGGTCATGCAAGACAGGGCTCCACTCGTTCACCTCAGTGGAGACACGGCGGTATTGCTCTCGGCCCCAAGCCCAGAAGCTATCGCTACACTCTCAACAAGAAGCTCCGCAGACTCGCTATGAAGTCCGCTCTTTCCGCTAAGGTTGTAGAGAATGATATGATCGTTCTTGACGCTTTCAACATGACAGAGTACAAGACAAAGGAAGTTGTAAAGCTCCTTAACGCTCTTGGCGCAGACCGCAAGGTTCTCCTGGTCATGCCTGAAAAGAATGACATGGTCATCACAAGCGCAAGAAACATCCCCGGTGTTAAGACAGCTCTTGTCAACACACTCAACGTCTACGACATAGTGAACGCAGATAAGTTCATCGTTGTCAAGGACGCAGTAGCACAGATTGAGGAGGTTTACTGCTAATGAATCCCAAGGACATTATCATCCGCCCGATTATCACAGAGAAATCGATGGCAGGTATGCAGGTCGCTGAGGGCGAATGCATAAAGTACACCTTTGAAGTTGCTGATGTCAACAAAATCGAAATCGCAAAGGCTGTGGAAGCTTGCTTCCCCGGCGTAAAGGTTATAAAGGTCAACACAATGCACGTCAGAGGACGTCATCGCCGTCAGGGCAGATATGAGGGCACTACTCCCTCATGGAAAAAGGCCATCGTAACACTTTCACCCGATTCTAAGCCCATCGAGTTCTTCGAGGGTCTTATCTAATCTGATTTAAACGCATACAGGCAACGTATGGAAACAGATGGCGTTTCCGCTAAGCCTGAGAATAACGAGGAGAGTGACTTAAATTGGCAATTAAGACATATAAGCCGACATCAAACGGCCGCCGCAACATGTCTGTTACCGATTATTCTTCACAGCTCGATAAGGTAGCTCCCGAGAGAAGCCTTCTCCAGCCGCTCAAGAAGAATTCCGGTCGCAACAGCTACGGCAGAATCACAGTTCGCCACAGAGGCGGCGGACTTCGCAGAAAGTACAGAATCATCGACTTCAAGCGTCAGAAGGCTGATATGCCCGCAACCGTTCAGTCCATTGAATACGATCCCAACCGTTCGGCATTCATCGCACTCATCCAGTATGAGGACGGCACAAAGGCATACATCACAGCACCTCACGGTCTGAAGAAGGGTGATGTAGTAGTAAGCGGCGCAAACGCCGACATCAAGCCCGGCAACGCACTTCCGCTTTCCGCTATCCCCACAGGTACATTTATCCACAACATCGAGCTTTACCCCGGCAGAGGCGCACAGCTTGCCAGAGCAGCAGGCATCCAGGCTCAGCTCATGGCTAAGGAAGGCGCATACGCACTTCTCAGACTGCCCTCCGGCGAGCTTAGAAATGTCTCTATAGACTGCATGGCAACAATCGGTCAGGTGTCAAACATCGACCACGAGAACGTCAAGATCGGTAAGGCAGGTCGTAAACGCCTTATGGGCTGGAGACCGACTGTCAGAGGTTCTGTTATGAACCCGAACGACCATCCGCACGGCGGTGGTGAAGGTAAGAGCCCGGTCGGACGTCCCGGTCCCTGCACACCTTGGGGCAAGCCTGCTCTCGGTTATAAGACCAGAGCCACAAAGAAGGCTTCCGATAAGATGATCGTCAGACGCAGAAACGGCAAGTAATCGTTGAAAGGAGACTTGATTAACAATGGGAAGAAGCGTTAAAAAGGGTCCTTTCGTGCAGCCGGTGCTGCTCAAAAGAATCCAGGAAATGAATGAAAAGAATGAGAAGACCGTCCTCAAGACATGGAGCCGTTCTTCTACAATATTCCCTGATTTCGTAGGCCACACAATTGCTGTTCACAACGGCAAGAATCACGTTCCGGTATTTGTCACAGAAGAAATGGTCGGTCATAAGCTCGGCGAGTTTGTTCCCACCAGAACCTTCAAGGGTCATGCCGGCAGCAAGACTAGCAAGAAGTAAGCAGCTGAAAGGAGAGTACTGAAATGGAAGCAAGAGCAGAGCTTAGATTCGCTCGCATTTCTCCCACAAAGGTTCAGATAGTGCTTGACCTTATCAGAAACAAGTCTGTTAAGGAAGCAGAAGCTATTCTGAAGAATACGCCCAAGGCTGCATGTGAATATCTTGAGAAGCTTCTCAAGTCAGCCGTGGCAAACGCAACAAACAACTTTAGCATGGATGAGGATAAGCTTTATATCTCGGAGTGCTACGCAACCTCCGGACCCATCCTCAAGCGTATGCGCCCCAGAGCACAGGGCAGAGCATATCGCATCGACAAGAAAACATCACACGTTACCCTCGTGGTAAAGGAAATGGAAGACTGATTGAGGAGGTAAGCACATGGGTCAGAAAATTCATCCTCACGGCCTCAGAGTAGGCGTGATTAAGGATTGGGATTCTCGCTGGTATGTAGGCAAAAAAGACTTCGGCGATACACTCGTTGAGGACTACAACCTCCGTAAGATGCTCAAGGAGCAGCTTAAGGCAGCAGGTGTTCCCAAAATTGAAATCGAACGCGTATCCGGCAAGGTTCGCATTCATATCTTCTGCGCAAAGCCGGGCATCGTAATCGGCCAAAAGGGCGCAGAAATCGAAAAGCTCCGCCTGCAGTGCGAGAAGAAGATCGGCAAGCCCGTATCCATCAACATCGTTGAGGTCAAGGTTCCCGATGCAGACGCTACTCTCGTTGCAGAGAGCATTGCACAGCAGCTTGAAAAGCGCGTAAGCTTCCGCCGTGCTATGAAGATGAGCATCAGCAGAGCTATGAGCGCAGGCGTAAAGGGCATCAAGATCATGCTCTCCGGCCGTGTAGGCGGCGCGGAAATCGCCAGAAGCGAAATGTACAAGGAAGGCACAACCCCCCTCCAGACCATCCGTGCAGACATCGACTACGGCTTCGCCGAGGCACATACCACATACGGTATCATCGGCGTCAAGGTGTGGATCTACAACGGTGAAGTTCTGAAGGATAAGGACGGCACATACAAGCGCCCCGAGCTTCCTCAGCAGAAGAAGTTCGGCGACAGAAAGCCGAGAAGAAGAAATGACGGCGACAGAAGACCCGCACGCAGGGAAGGAGGAAATAAATAATGCTGCTTCCTAAGAGAGTTAAATACCGCAGAGTCCAGAGAGGTCGTCTCAAGGGCAAGGCGGACAGAGGCAATTTTGTTTCCCACGGTGAGTACGGACTTATGTCTCTCGAACCGGCATGGATAACATCAAACCAGATCGAGGCCGCTCGTATCGCTATGACAAGATACATCAAGAGAGGCGGTCAGGTTTGGATCAAGATTTTCCCGGATAAGCCTATCACAGAGAAGCCGGCCGAAACTCGAATGGGTTCCGGTAAAGGTTCACCCGAATATTGGGTAGCTGTGGTTAAGCCCGGCAGAGTTATGTTTGAAATCGCAGGCGTCAGCGAAGAAGTTGCCCGCGAGGCTCTCCGCCTTGCAGCCAACAAGCTTCCCGTACGCTGCAAGTTTGTTAAGAAGGAAGAAGGCGGTGAGCAGTAATGAAGGCATCTGAAGTAAGAGATATGTCAGTAACAGAGCTTAATGATAAGCTCGCCGAGCTTAAAGATGAGCTTTTTAACCTGCGTTTCCAGCACGCAGTCAACCAGCTTGAAAATCCCATGCGTTTGAAGGTTGTCAAGAAGGACATTGCCAGAATCAAGACCGTTCTCCGCGAGATCGAGCTTAGCGGAGAGAACGCATAAACGAAAGGGAGGAAACGACTGTGAGCGAGAGAAATCTTAGAAAAACCAGAGTGGGTAAGGTAGTCAGCGACAAGATGGATAAGACAATCGTTGTAGCCATTGAGGACTCCGTTACTCATCCGCTTTACAAGAAGATAGTCAAGCGCACCGTTAAGTTCAAGGCTCATGATGAGAAGAACGAGTGCGGTGTCGGCGATCGTGTTCGCATTATGGAGACCCGTCCTCTCTCTAAGGATAAGAGATGGAGATTGGTTGAAATCATCGAAAAGGCAAAGTAAGTTCAGCCTTATCAAAGGAGGAAAAGCACTGTGATACAGCAGCAAACTCTTCTGAAGGTAGCCGACAATACGGGTGCAAAGGAACTTATGTGCATCCGCGTGCTTGGCGGTACCGGCAGAAAATTCGGTAATATAGGCGATGTCATCGTGTGCTCTGTTAAAAAAGCAGCACCCGGCGGCGTTGTAAAGAAGGGCGATGTCGTTAAGGCAGTTATCGTCCGTTCACGCAGCGGTGTTCGTCGCGCAGACGGCACATACATCCGCTTTGATGAGAACGCAGCAGTTATAATCAGGGACGACAAGAATCCCAGAGGAACCCGTATCTTTGGCCCGATCGCCAGAGAGCTTCGTGACCACGAGTACCTCAAGATTCTCAGCCTCGCTCCCGAAGTACTGTAAGGAGGGTTGACAGTTATGGCAAACAAGCTTCACGTCAGAACAGGCGACACCGTTATGATCATCAGCGGTGACGACAAGGGCGAGACCGGCAAGGTGCTGGCAGTCAGCCCGAAGGAAGGCAAGGTTATCGTAGAAGGCCTCAACAAAGTCAAGAAGCACGTAAAGCCCCGCAAGATGGGTGACAAGGGCGGCATTGTTGAAGCTGAGGCTCCGATGTATGCCTCCAAGGTTCAGATTTACTGCTCAAGCTGCAAAAAGCCCGTGCGCGTTGCTCACAAGGTTGAGGACGGCAAGAAGGTTCGCGTTTGCGGCAAATGCGGCAAGACGCTGTAAGGAGGTAAATCATGGCTAGAATGAAGGATTTCTACAAGAGTGAGGTCGCTCCCGCTCTTATGGAAAAGTTTGGATACAAGAGCGTAATGCAGATTCCGAAGCTCGACAAGATCGTTATCAACGTCGGCTGCGGCGAAGCTAAGGATAACTCAAAGATTATCGACGCTATCGTTAAGGACATTGAGACCATCACAGGTCAGCATCCCACAGTCTGCCGCGCAAGAAAGTCAGTTGCTAACTTCAAGCTCAGAGAGGGCGTGCCGATCGGCGTTAAGGTCACTCTCAGAGGCGAGAGAATGTATGAATTCCTCGACAGACTCTTCAACGTGGCTCTGCCCCGATTAAGAGACTTCAGAGGCATCAACGCAAACGCCTTTGACGGCAGAGGCAACTACAACATGGGTCTTAAGGAGCAGCTCATCTTCCCCGAAATCGAGTTCGATAAGATCGACAAGGTTAGAGGCATGGACATCTGCTTTGTGACCACAGCAAATACAGACGAAGAAGGAAGAGAGCTTCTCAAACTCATGGGCGCTCCCTTCGCTAAATAAGGAGGTAGTATTGTGGCAAAGACATCAATGAAGGTTAAGCAGCAGAGACCTGCGAAGTATTCCACAAGAGCATACAACCGCTGCAAGATTTGCGGCAGACCACATGCTTATCTCCGCAAGTACGGCGTTTGCCGTATCTGCTTCAGAGAGCTTGCTCACAAGGGTCAGATTCCCGGCGTGAGAAAAGCAAGCTGGTAATGTCGGATTGGAGGTAAATTAAATGCAGATTACTGATACAATCGCAGACCTGCTCACAAGAATTCGCAATGCTAGCACAGCTAAGCATGAGACAGTAGATGTTCCCGCTTCCAACATGAAGAAGGCAATCGTTCAGATCCTCGCTGAGGAAGGCTACATCAAGAGCTACACTGTCATCGAAGACAAGGGCAATGTACAGGGCACAATCAGAATCGTTCTCAAGTACGGCGCAGGCAAGACTCCTGCAATCACCGGACTCAAGAGAGTTTCCAAGCCCGGTCTCAGAGTATATACAAACGTAGAGGATATGCCCAGAGTTCTCAAGGGACTCGGCATCGCAATCCTGTCCACATCCAAGGGTGTTATGACAGACAAAAAGGCCAGAGCCGAAAAGGTTGGCGGCGAAGTCCTCGCATATATTTGGTAAGGAGGTAGCGCAAACATGTCACGTATTGGCAGAAAGCCGATAGCAATACCGGCCGGCGTTGAGGTCAAGGTTGACGGCAGCACCGTTACAGTCAAGGGCCCCAAGGGCACACTTACTCAGACATTTCACGCTAACATGAATATCAGCGTAGAAGACGGCCACGTTATCGTAAGCCGTCCCGACGATGAGCAGCTCAACCGTTCGCTCCACGGTCTTACCCGCACACTTATTTCCAACATGGTAGACGGTGTAAGCAAGGGATTCTCTAAGGAGCTCGACGTTATCGGCGTTGGTTACAGAGTTCAGAAGCAGGGCAAGAACCTTGTTATGAACCTCGGTTATTCGCATCAGGTCATCATGCCTGAAGTTCCCGGCATCACAATCGACTGCCCCACAGCAAACAAGATTGTCATTTCCGGTCCCGACAAGCAGCAGGTTGGTCAGTTTGCCGCCGAAGTCAGAGAAAAGCGTCCGCCTGAGCCGTATAAGGGCAAGGGTATAAGATATACCGGTGAGTACGTCCGCAAGAAGGAAGGCAAGACCGGTAAAGGCAAGAAGAAGTAAGTAAAGGAGTGAATCTGAAATGGTTAAAAAGGTTGATACCAACAAAGCAAGAATCCGCCGTCACGCAAGAGTGCGCGGCAAAATCTCGGGTACAGCTGAATGCCCCCGTCTCAATGTATTTCGCTCCGCTGCCAACATCTATGCTCAGATCATCGATGATGTAAAGGGCGTAACACTCTGCTCCGCATCTACACTCGATAAGGATTTCGAGGGTAACGGCGGCAACAAGGAAGCAGCCCGCAAGGTTGGCGAAAAGATCGCAAAGATCGCCCTTGAAAAAGGCATCGAAGAAGTCGTTTTCGACAGAGGCGGATACATTTATCACGGCCGTGTTAAGGAACTGGCCGAAGGCGCCCGTGAGGGTGGACTCAAGTTCTAAGGAGGAGGAGCAACTTTGGCAAGAATTGACGCATCCAAAATGGAGCTCAAGGAAACAGTTGTTGCAATCAACCGCGTTTCCAAGACTGTTAAGGGCGGTCGTATCATGAAATTCGCAGCTCTCGTCGTAGTCGGCGACGGCAACGGCATTATCGGTTTCGGTATCGGTAAGGCCGGCGAAGTTCCGGACGCTATCCGCAAGGGTATTGAGAATGCCAAGAAGAACCTCATCAAGGTTTCTCTCAAGGGCGCAACAATCCCCCACGAGGTTATCGGTAAGTTCGGCGCAGGCGAGGTTCTGCTCAAGCCGGCTGCCCCCGGTACCGGTGTTATCGCAGGCGGCGCTGTTCGTGCTGTTGTTGAAGCAGCAGGCGTTAAGGACATCAGAACCAAGGCTCTGCGTTCAAACAACCCCTACAATGTTGTGAGAGCAACAGTTGCAGGTTTGGCAAGTCTCCGCAATGCGGAAGAGGTCGCTGCTGTCAGAGGCAAGACCGTAAAAGAAATCATAGGTTAATCGGAGGGTGTGCAGCATGGCTTACAAAATTACACTTGTTAAGAGCCTCATCGGCTACAAGAAGGACCAGATCGCAACCGCCAACTCCCTCGGTCTCAAGAAGCCGGGCGACGTAACAGTTCAGCCCGACAACGCTCAGACAAAGGGCAAGATCAATAAGATTATCCACCTCATCGAGGTAACCGAAGCATAACGCAAGGAGGTGCGAAGACAATGAAATTAAGCAATCTTTCTCCCGCTGAAGGCTCTGTACGCGACGTAAAGCGCATCGGCAGAGGTCACGGTTCCGGCAACGGCAAGACCGCAGGCAAAGGTCACAAGGGTCAGAAGGCAAGAGCCGGCCGCGGCATGCGCCCCGGATTTGAAGGCGGTCAGATGACTCTCCAGAGAAGAATTCCTAAGAGAGGCTTCAACAATATCTTTGCAACAGAGTACGCAGAAGTTAACGTGGGCAAGCTCAACGTCTTTGAAGACGGAGCAACAGTTGATGCTATCGCACTCATCGAGATGGGCATCATCAAGAAGGAGCTTGACGGTGTAAAGATTCTCGGCAACGGCGAGCTCACAAAGAATCTTACGGTTAAAGCCGCAGCTTTCTCCGAGTCAGCTGTCAAGAAAATTGAAGCTGCCGGCGGAAAGACTGAGGTGATGTAAAAGTGATTCAGACTATACGAAACGCTTTTTCTATCCCCGATCTTCGTAAGAAAATTTTATACACGATTTTTATCGTATTCATATTCCGTATAGGTACCGCGATACCCGTTCCGTTTTTGGATTCCGGCGCGCTCCAGACTCTGATGAGCAACATGACCGGCGGCGAAAACAACCTGCTCGGTTATGTCAACCTCATGTCGGGCGGCGCTTTTGAAAACGCAACCCTGTTTGCAATGGGTATCAGTCCTTACATCACGGCTCAGATTATCATTCAGCTCCTTACCGTAGCCCTTCCTCCTCTGGAGAGATTGGCTAAGGAAGGCACAGAGGGCCGCAAAAAGCTGAACAACATAACACGCTTTACAACCATAGGTCTCGGTGTTGTGCAGGGCGTTATGTATTACTTCATGCTCAAGAGCAGCAATGTCGTCAAGGAGTATGACTCCAAATTTGTAAACATCTATGTAGGCGTGTTTATTGTCGCATGCTTCTGCGCCGGCACAGCCCTTGTAATGTGGCTGGGCGAGCAGATAAACAAAAAAGGCATCGGCAACGGCATTTCGATATTGCTCTTTGCGGGTATCGTCTCGAGCGGACCTAAGGTTATCAACCAGTTCAGAGCATGGTGGAGCCTCGCCGAGTCGGGCAGCAAGGGATATTATTTCGTTATCCCCGCAGTGTGCATTGCATTCCTCGCGATAGTCTGGTTCATTGTTTTTATGCAGAATTCAGAGCGCAAGGTGCCTGTGCAGTACGCAAAGCGCGTGCAGGGCAGAAAGATGGTCGGCGGTCAGAAGTCGTACATTCCTATCAAGGTAAACATGTCCGGCGTTATGCCTATCATCTTCGCTTCCTCTATAGTTGCCATACCCGCTACAATAAGACTTCTGGTTTACGGAAGCAAACAGCCGGATACCTTCTGGTACAAATTCCTGAGCGTATTCAGCAACAACTCCATGATTTATCCTATGATTTATTTCATACTCATTATCCTGTTTGCTTACTTCTATGTAACCATTCAGTATAATCCCATTGAAATAGCAAATAATCTTCACAAAAACAACGGTGCTATTCCCGGTATTCGTCCCGGCAAGAACACCATAGCTTATCTTAGCAAAATCATTTCCCGCATTACTTTGCTCGGCGCACTCTTCCTCAGTGTTATCGCAGTTGTTCCGATCGTGATAAATGTTTTCACAAACATCGGCATAGACTTCGGCGGCACATCTGTTATCATTCTTGTGGGCGTTGCCCTTGAGACTGTAACTCAGATAGAGAGTCAGATGCTCATGCGCCACTACAAAGGTTTTCTTGAGTAATTAACATCAGATAAAAAGGGAGGATTTATCCATGAAGATTATACTTTTGGGCGCACCCGGCGCCGGCAAGGGTACTCAGGCCGAGAAGATTTCAGAGGCTCTGAATATCCCCCAGATTTCCACAGGAAATATTATCAGAGAAGCACTGAAAAGCGGCTCTGAGGTTGGTCTCAAGGCAAAGGAATACATCGAAAGCGGCAAGCTCGTTCCCGATGAGGTCGTAATCGACATCATCAAGGAGCGTATCGCTAAGGATGACTGCGCAAACGGCTTTATCCTCGACGGTTTCCCGAGAACCATCGCTCAGGCCGAGGCACTCGACAACATGGGCGTCTCCATCGACAAGGTGCTTGACATTAATGTCGCCGATGAAGTTATCGCTGCAAGATTGTCCGGTCGCCGTGTCTGCGAAGCATGCGGCAGCTCCTACCACATGGAATTCAAAAAGCCTGCGGTTGAGGGAGTTTGCGACAAGTGCGGAGGCACCCTTATTCAGCGCAAGGATGACCACCCCGATACAGTTGCCGATAGACTTAAGGTTTATCACGAGCAGACCGAGCCTCTCAAGGAGTACTACGCCAAGACAGGCAAGCTCCGCGTGGTAGAGGGTCAGGATCAGGTCGAGCAGACAACTTATCTCACATTCTGCGCTCTCGAAAAATAATCTGAGGTAATTGAATGATTATCCAAAAAACAAGCAAAGAGATTATGCTTATGCGAGAGGCAGGCAGAATAACGGGCAACGCTCTCAAGGCGGCCGGCAGGGCTATTGAACCCGGCATGACCACTAAGGAGCTGGACAACGTTATTCGCCGTTACATCGAGGGAGAGGGAGCTAAGCCTTCTTTCCTCGGATTGTACGGATTCAAAGGAAGCGCGTGTATCTCAATCAATAATCAGGTCATCCACGGCATACCAAGCAAGGACGTGGTTATTCGCAGCGGCGACATAGTAAGCGTCGATGTCGGCGCATGTATAAACGGATTCCACGGTGATTCGGCTTACACCTTTGCCTGCGGAGAGATTTCCCCCGAGGCACAGAAGCTGCTGGACGCCACCCGCGAAAGCCTTTATCTGGGCATAAAGCAGGCGGTCAAGGGCAACCGGATCGGTGATATAGGTCACGCCATACAGGAGTATGTCGAGGCTCGCGGTTACTCGGTGGTGAGGGAATACACCGGCCACGGAGTAGGCGCAAGTGTCCACGAAGATCCCAATGTACCGAATTTCGGAACTCCTCACAGGGGTTATCGACTTGAAGAGGGCATGGTCATAGCCATAGAGCCGATGATCAATGCCGGCACCCCGCGTGTAAGGCAGCTCAGCGACGGCTGGACTGTGGTGACCGCGGACGGTGCGCTTTCCGCCCACTTTGAGCACACCGTCGCCATTACGGCAGACGGTCCTGTGATTCTCACTATGCCCGACCCCGAATGACTATGAGAGTGGGTATGGTGGTCAGATCAATCGCCGGCAAGGACTGCGGAAGATATTCCGTGGTGGTGAGCTGCCTCGACGGCTGCGTGATGATTTGCGACGGCAAGCACCGCAGGCTGGCAGCACCGAAACGCAAGAATTTGCGCCATGTCGAGCCGACGGATGAAATTGCTCCGGATTGCATGACCTCCGACAGGGCTGTAAGAAAGCTGCTGTGGAAGTACAATTTCGGAAAAGACAATTGATTAAAACAGTCCGTATTATTGAACGATGATTTGAGGAGGTTTTTCTTATGGCAAAGGAAGACGTAATTGAAATTGACGGTATAGTGAAGGAAGCGCTTCCGAACGCACAGTTTATCGTCGAGCTGCCAAACGGCCACGAGGTTTTGGCACACATTTCGGGTAAACTCAGAATGAATTTTATTAAGATATTGCCGGGCGACAGCGTCAAGATGGAGATGTCTCCTTACGACCTGTCCAAGGCCAGAATAACATGGCGCTCCAAGTAATCGAGGAGCTGAAATAAAGGGAGGCAAATACAAATGAAAGTCAGACCTTCTGTAAAGAAAATTTGCGAGAAGTGCAAAATCATAAAGCGCAAGGGTCGCGTTATGGTTATTTGCGAAAATCCCAAGCACAAGCAGCGTCAGGGCTAATCCTGAACGCCATAATTTGGAGGTGTCTAACGAATGGCTCGTATAGCCGGTGTGGATCTGCCCAGAGATAAAAGGGTAGAAATCGGTCTTACCTATGTTTACGGTATCGGCCGCAAGAAGGCAAGCGAAATTCTTGCCGCAACAGGTGTAAATCCTGATACCAGAGTCCGCGATCTCACAGAAGAAGACGAGAAGAAGCTTCGTGAATATATTGATAAGAACCTGGTTGTCGAAGGCGACCTTCGCCGTAACGTCTCTCTCAACATCAAGAGACTCATCGACATTCAGTGCTACCGCGGTGTCCGTCATCGCAAGGGTCTGCCCGTAAGAGGTCAGAGAACCAAGACAAACGCACGCACACGCAAGGGTCCGAAGAAGACTATTGCCAACAAGAAGAAGTAAGCAGGAGGGACAGCTAATATGGCAAAGGCAACAGCCAAAAAAGGCGCCGCAGTACGCAGACGCCGCGAACGTAAGAACATCGAAAGCGGAGCAGTTCATATCCAGTCTACTTTCAACAACACAATCGTTACTATCACAGACACTGAAGGCAATGTAATTTCTTGGGCAAGCGCCGGCGAGCTCGGCTTCAGAGGCTCCAAGAAGTCTACTCCTTTTGCTGCTCAGTCTGCTGCCGAGACAGCTGCAAACGCTGCCAAGGAGCACGGTCTTAAGAGAGTTGAAGTTTATGTAAAGGGTCCGGGTCAAGGTCGTGAAGCTGCAATCAGAGCATTGCAGGGCGCAGACCTTCAGGTCACAATGATCAAGGATGTTACTCCGATTCCCCATAACGGATGCCGTCCTCCCAAAAGAAGACGTGTCTAATCGACAGAAGCATTATTACGGAGGTGCTATAATCAATGGCTAGATATACAGGCGCAGTTTGCAAGCTCTGCCGCCGCGAAGGCAAGAAGCTCTTCCTCAAGGGTGAGAGATGCACAACTGACAAGTGCGCGATCCAGCGCAGAAATTACGCTCCCGGTCAGCACGGCCAGGGACGCAAGAAGTCCTCTGAGTACGGTGTCCAGCTCCGTGCTAAGCAGATGACCAGACGTTATTACGGTGTGCTCGAGGGTCAGTTCCGTCACTACTATGAGATGGCTACCCGCAAGAGCGGTATCACAGGTGAAAACCTGCTTGCTATCCTCGAAAGCCGCCTTGACAACGTAGTTTACAGACTCGGCTGGGCAAGCTCCAGAGCCGAAGCCCGTCAGCTCGTTGTTCACGGTCACTTCACTGTAAACGGCAAAAAGGTAGATATCCCCTCTTACCTCACAAAGGTCGGCGAGGAAATCGCTATTGCTGAAAAGAGCCGCGAAAGCGCAAAGATTCAGGAAATTGTCGAGAAGAATTCGGCAAAGCCTGTAGTTAAGTGGCTTGATCTTGACAAGACAAACCTCAAGGCAAAGGTTGTTGCTGTTCCCGAGAGAGCAGACATCGACCTCGATGTCGAAGAAACACTTATCGTCGAGTTGTACTCCAAGTAATGTTCTTTTTCGACATTGCATTTGTGATATACTGAAAGTACTGCATTCGTTGTACTTAAACGATAAGGAGGGTTTTGAATGTTGGAGATTGAGAAGCCCAGAATCGAGACAGAAGAGTTGGCCGCCGACGGCACTTACGGACGCTTTGTCGTAGTGCCGCTGGAAAACGGCTACGGAACCACTTTGGGCAATTCGCTCAGAAGAGTTCTGCTGTCATCGCTTCCCGGCGTTGCTGTCAATTCGGTCAAGATCGACGGCGTGTTGCATGAGTTTTCGACCGTCCCCGGCGTCAAGGAGGACGTTGCCGAGATTATACTCAACCTGAAAGGCCTTACTGCCAAGCTTCACGGCGAAGGTCCAAAGACTGTGCAGATTGATGCCGCCTGTGCCGAGGGCGAAGGTGAGCTTGAAGTAACTGCCGGTTCAATCAGATGTGACAGTGAAGTGGAAATCCTGAATCCCGATATGCATATTGCCACATTGGCCGAAGGCGCGTCTCTCCACATGGAGATTGTGCTGGATACGGGCCGCGGCTATGTTTCCGCTCAGAAGAACAAGCTCAATATGCAGCAGAATGTCATCGGAATACTCGCTGTCGATTCAATATATACACCTGTCGTAAAGGTAAACTACAAGGTTGACGATTACCGCGTCGGCAATGTAACCAATTACGACAAACTTACGCTGGAAGTATGGACAAACGGCGTTATCAATGCGCAGGAGGCGGTTTCTCTGGGCGCAAAGGTGCTCACAGAGCATCTCAACCTGTTTGTAAATCTTTCCGAGAGCGTATCTTCACAGGAAATCATGGTTGAGACTAACAACACAGGCAGCGAAAAGGTTCTTCAGATGACCATTGAAGAGCTTGACCTCAGCGTCCGCTCCTTCAACTGTCTCAAGCGTGCGGGAATAAATACGGTTGAGGACCTCATCAGCAAGACGGAAGACGATATGATGAAGGTCAGAAACCTCGGCAGAAAGAGCCTTGAGGAAGTCGTGGAAAAGCTCGAATCCCTTGGCTACAAGCTGCGCAAGGACGAGGAATAATCCTCACCCCGACATCAATATGACAAACAGAGTAAAGGAGTGAATTCCATGCCCGGTACAAGAAAGCTCGGAAGAACTTCCGACCACAGACTGGCAATGCTCAGAGCAATGGTAACTTTCCTTTTTGAAAACGGCAAGATCGAGACAACCGTTACACGCGCAAAGGAAGTAAGACCTCTGGCTGAAAAAATGATTACTATGGCTAAGGACAACAGCCTTGCAAGCAAGAGAAATGTTATGGCTTTTGTGACCAAGGAAGGTGTTGCAAAGAAGCTGTTTGATGAAATCGCACCTGCTTACGCAGACGTAAACGGCGGTTACACACGCATCATCAAGAAGGGTCCCCGCAGAGGCGACGCTGCTGAGATGTGCATTATTGAGCTCGTGACAAAGGAATCCAAGGAAGAAGCAAAGGCTGAGTAATGCCTCGCTGAAGGATTGAATTCCGATTTAAAACTTTTATTCGCCGACAGAGATGGGCGTCCTAGGTAAGCATCCGTGGAAAAGCCGCTCGGTCATATGGTGATTGCTTATATTAACCAAAAAACCTCCGTGCCAAGAACGCGCGGAGGTTTTTTGGTGTGTGGGCGTAAAGTATACCAATAAATCATAATTTAGCTGCGTGACGTCCACTCGCAAATCTTCGATTTTCTCGTTAGTTTTCCGCGAGCTTCGCATTGTTTCCTATTGCAAGTTTTTTCTTGCACTTTAGCTTTGTGGTGGCGTTGCCCCCACGCCCCCACCAAGGCGCTGCCCTGGACCCGCCAAGAGGACCAGTCCCCTTGGATTCCCATTGTAGGTGTCCTACTTTAGTGCTGCTTTATCTTACAACCCCATCAAAAATTGTATCGCGTACACCACTGCGAGAATTACCGGCTGGTGGAATACATATATCATCAGAGAGTGCCGCCCCAGAAAGCTTATCGGCGGAAGCGGGTTTGCGTAGCAGAATTTTGGGAGCTTATCACGGTACTTCACTATCAAGCCGCCTATGTATGTGCCGCCGAAGTACAGGAAGAACCACGGAAGCAGAGGCTCGTAATCAACCGTCGCAAACGGGCTTTCGAGTATGCCGTAGGGATACAGCATATTGTTGTCTACCAATTCCGGAAGCAGTCTTATTTCAAACAGACCTTTTATTCCCACAAATCCAAGCTGAATGAAGTATGTAAATACAAATAGAATCGCGCTCACTATAATCATCGGAATTGCGGGAATCTTGCGGAGCTTTTCTTCAAACGCGCCGTAGAGCACCATGCAGTTTCCGAGAAGCTGGAGTATACCGAAATAGATCGCCTGTCCCGGGAATATAAAAGCTGTTGCGAGTGTAAACAATATTCCTATGGCGAGCAGCTTGCCGCCGCGTTTGCAATTGTTTCGGCTGAAGGCGCTGGATATGCCTGCCAGCAAAATGAATGAGGCAGTGTCGAATATCGCGATTTGGGAATGAAACTCATAGGCAGACATGCCCCACTCACTTTGAATGAGAAAAGCCATGTCATAAACAAAATGAAAGAATACCATATACACCAGTGCAAGACCGCGCAGGGTGTCGATAATCACAATGCGCTTATTCTGCGGCTGCTGCGCGGCTTTCAATTCCTGTACTTTTTCGGGCATTTTACAAAACCTCTTTCTTAAAATTCAAGCCCTGTATTATCCGTGTCAGTCCGCGAATTCATACAGGGCTTGATTAAATTGCAAAAACAAAACTCAGTTAATTACGCATCAGTGCCTGAAACATCGGAGGCTGACACGTCATTATTTTTCCACGGGAGCCATGAGAGATCTACCTCTGACCAGTCGATGTAATGGGGATCAGCCCTTTCGACGTGAATTTTGAGCTTGGAAAGCAGACCTGTGGCAACTGCATCTGTGTAATCGACGTAAATATTCATATCGTCGATCTGATAGCAGTAAACATCTTCCTTGCCTGTCACTGCGGTAGCGTAGCTGATTATAGAGTAGGCAAACATAAAGCCGTAATCGCTGTTAATCACGCCGTCTGCCAGACCCGACATAACATTGCCGGCGAGCATCATGTAATATCCGGAGGGATTAGCTGCATTGTTCAGCTCATCGCTGAATGTAAAGTCAATAGATACCAGCTTGCCAAAGCGAACGTCTGCTGTGATGTCAGCCATTCCATTGAACTTTGTGACAGTTTTGCCGCTGCTGAGAGCCTTTATATCATTTTTAGAAAGCGTCATTTCAGCGTCACTGTAGGATACATTGTCCAGTCCGAGCATAGCGCTGTATGCAAAAGAGTTTGTGTCACACGCGTTGAATCTGTCGGTGTATGATACAAGCAAAAGCTCCATAGGCTTCTGATAATATGTCAAAAACGCGAATATGCCGGAGGTTATACCGATCATAGCCAAAAATGTAAGGAGCATTGTAACGACGGCCGCCCTGCCTGATACTATTTTCTTGGGACGTTTAACCTTTTTATCATCGTCATAGTCAAGATAATCATCTTCATCGACAGTTTCGATTTCGGGGGCTGCATCTTCACCGGATTCCTCGGTTTCATCCTCTTCATCTTCAGATGTATCAGCTTCCGCCGCCGCAGCCTCTTCAAAGAGATCTACTACTTCTTCATTGTCATCTTCATTTTCAAAATGAATTTCTTCAATTGGTGTATCGTCATCAATGAAGTCAAATTCGTCCTTTTCCTCGGCATCGTCCTCGTCGACCTCGTCGGAAACTTCTTCGTCCTCGTCGACTTCGTCGGAAACTTCTTCGTCCTCGTCGACCTCGTCGGAAACTTCTTCGTCCTCGTCGACCTCGTCGGAAACGGCTTCGTCCTCGTCGACCTCGTCGGAAACGGCTTCATCCTCGGCGGCTTCGTCGGAAACGGATTCGTCCTCGGCAACTTCCTCGGATACGTCCTCGTCCTCGGCAACTTCCTCGGATACGTCCTCGTCCTCGGCAACTTCCTCGGATACTTCTTCGTCCTCGGCAACTTCCTCGGATACTTCTTCGTCCTCGGCAACTTCCTCGGGTACGTCCTCGTCCTCGGCGATTTCGTCGGAAACGGCTTCTTCGGCTTCCTCAGTTACTGCTTCGGTATCTTCAACCAGTTCAACGGCGTTCCCGTCGGCTGTTTCCGAAATTTCGGGAGCTTCGGAGATCTCAGCAGCCTTGGACTCCTCTGTTGCTTCAACTTCCTTTATTTCCTTTACCTCTTTTATATCCTTCTCAACTTTCTTGGAAGGCTTTTTATCTTTCTTTGCCATTATCTTAATTTACCCCTCTCGCAGTGGATTTTTATTTTAATTATAATTTTTTACTCAGTCAGACGGAGACATCGCGACTGACAGGAAAATTGAACCTGAATATATTTTCTCATATAATAAGCTAAAAGGCAATACTTTTATTGTAAAACACATAAATTTTTCAATGTAACAAGCATGGACAACGAATAACTTTCGCATTGTGTGATATTATGCGTCTTTAAAAAGATCCCTGGAATCGTACACATACACCGCGCCCGAAAGTATGGTGGCGATTACAGCCACATACAGCATAAATGTCGACACCATTATAAGCACATCGCCCACAACAGGCGGGATGAACGTAAATTCATATGCCGCGTGACCGCAAAATATGCCCGAAATAGCTATCATCTGGGTGACAGTCTTGACCTTGCCCCAGATATTTGCGGGAATTACGATTCCCTTCTCTGCCGCCACCATTCGCACTGAGGTCACAAGAAATTCCCGGAAAAGAATCACAGCCACCACCCATGCGCCGCATATGCCCTGCTGCACAAAGCATATCAGCGTTGACATGACCAGCATTTTATCAGCCACAGGGTCCATCAGCTTGCCGAAGTCGGTGACGAGGTTGCGGCTGCGGGCGATTCTGCCGTCCAGCATATCGGTAATTGACGCCAGCCCGAAGCATATTCCTCCGAGCAGCCAGCCGTAGGGTATGCCGTCTATCAGAATAAACAGCATAATAAACGGTATAAACAGCACTCTAAGTATTGTAAGTTTATTGGGTAAATTCAATTTTCATGCCCCCGGATATACTAGATAATAGTGAATAGTGGCAGTAAAGCGGTTTCGCCGCAATTTTATTATAATTTTTTATACAACTATTTTTTCTGTTATTCACTATATCTGTTATTTGAATTATTCTGCGGTTTTGCCTACAAGGTCACAGCCCATGAAGTCGGTGATTTCAACTGTGGTAAATTCACCCATAGTGAATTTTTTGCCGTCGGTGTCGAAGAATATCTTGCCGTCTATGTCGGGAGCCTCGCCCTGTGAGCGTCCGTAGCAGCATTCCGCCAGTCGGTCGTAGCCTTCGACTATGACCCTGAGCTTTTTGCCCACCATGCTCTCGCACCATTCGTCGGTCACGCGTGACTGCTCATCCATTATGGATTCCTCGCGCTGGGCGGCTGTTTCCTCATCCACTCTGTCGGGCAGGTCATAGGCGGGAGTATCCTCCTCCGCCGACCAGACAAAGCAGCCCAGCCGCTCAAATTTGACCTCGCGCACAAAGCTGATAAGCTCCTCGAAATCCTCCTGCGTTTCGCCCGGGAAGGCTGTGAGCAGTGTGGTGCGCAGGGTTATGCCCGGCACCTTTTCACGTATATGCTTAATCAGCGCGGTCAATGTCTCGCGGTCACCCGGACGGTGCATTGCGCGGAGGACATTCTTGCTGACATGCTGTATCGGCATGTCAAGATATTTGCACATTTTTGGCTGATTGGCTATGACATCCAGCAGCTCATCCGTGATTTTTTCGGGATAGCAGTAGAGCACGCGAATCCACTCGATGCCCTCAACCTCGCACAGCTTATTGAGCAGCTCGGGCAGCATTCTCCTGCCATAGATGTCCGAGCCGTATTCTGTGGTATCCTGAGCGACTACGGTCAATTCCTTAACGCCCCACTTGGCGAGCTTTTCGGTTTCCTCCACAAGCTCCTCCATCGGGCGTGAGCGGAATTTTCCGCGTATCATGGGAATTGCGCAGTAGGTGCATTTATTGTTGCAGCCGTCGGCAATTTTGAGGTATGAATAGTAGGGGAGAGTGGTCTGAACTCTTCTGCCGCACAGCACCAAATCTTCCTTTTCGCCGTAAAGACCGAAGCCCTGCTCCTTAAGTGAACGCTCCACGACCTCGACGATCTTGTGGTTAGCGCCGATACCAACCACCGCGTCAACCTCGGGGATTTCCTCGAGAATATCGTCGCGGTAACGCTCAGCCATACATCCCGTGACGATGAGCGTTTTAATTTTGCCCTCTTTTTTGAGGGTGGCAAGCTCAAGGATTTCCTCGATAGCCTCAGCCTTTGCGCTCTCGATAAATCCGCAGGTGTTCACAATGGCGACGTCCGCCATTGCCGCGTCTTCAACCAGTTTATATCCCGCATCGGCCAAAAAGCCGAGCATCAACTCGGCGTCAACCTGATTTTTGGGACATCCGAGACTAACCATTCCAACTCTTACAGACATAATTTGTTAATTGCTCCTTAAATTTTAGTTACAGATTGCAGACAATCATCTGACCGCAAAACGCTTATTGATTTATTATATCATACATCGGGCGTTTTTCATATATATTTTTGTATATTTTTAAAATATTTTTTATTTTTATGAGGGTAACAAACCCCCGCCTTGGACTTCCTGTATCATTCCAAGGCGGGGGGTTATAGCAAATCTTCGATTTTCTCTTTAGGTTTTTATCATATGCAAAGCATATGATAGGGCTTCGCATCGTTGCGCAGTCATCTTATGTCATTACTTTTATGCCAATATCCTGCCCATAAGCACGCCCATTACCGACGCCATCATCAGACCGCGCGTCCAGCCGGAGCTGTCGCCCAGACAGTGCAGCCCCTTGATGTTGGTGTTGAAATTCTCGTCCATCTTGACGCGGTTGCTGTAGAATTTCAATTCGGGCGAATACAGCAGAGTTTCCCTTGCGGCAAAGCCGGGAACTACATTATCCACCGCCTTGATGAAATTGATAATGTTGGTCATTGCGCGGTAGGGCATAGCGGCGGTGATGTCTCCCGCCACGGCGTCGGGTATGGTCGGGCGGACGTTGGACTGCGCCAGCTCCTTTTCCCATGTGCGCTTACCGTCGAGAATATCGCCGTATCTCTGCACCAATATTTGCCCGTTGGCGAGCATATTTGTCAGCTCGCCGACTTTCTGCGCGTAGGCAATCGGCTGATTGAAGGGATAGCTGAAATTATGGCTCACCAGAATGGCGAGATTGGTGTTGTTGGATTTAATATCCTTATAGCTGTGACCGTTTACCACGGCGAGATTGTTGTCATAATTTTCCTGACTGACGAAACCGCCGGGATTCTGACAGAAAGTGCGCACCTTGTTTTTGAAGGGGAGAGGGTAGCCTATCAGCTTGGATTCATAGAGAACCTCGTTGACCTCCTCCATTATTTCGTTGCGAACCTCCACGCGCACGCCTATGTCAACCGTGCCGGGGGCGTGGGCAATATCGTGCTCGTTGCAGACGCGCTCCAGCCAGTCGGCACCCTTGCGCCCCGTGGCGACAACTATGCTTTCCGCCGCTATCTCAATACATTCCTCGGGGCGGTCGAGGCGGGTTATCCTGACGCCCGTGCATACATCGTCATTTATGATGACGTCGTTGCATATGGTTTCAAACATTATCTCAACGCCGTTGGCTGTGAGATATTTTTCTATCGCGAGGTAAAGGCTGTGCGCCTTTTCGGTGCCGAGATGTCGTATGGGACAGTCAACAAGCTTAAGCCCCGAAACTATCGCCTTTTTGCGTATGTCCTTTACCTTGTCGGGATTGGATATGCCCTCGATTTTACTGTCCGCACCGAATTCGAGATAGATTTTATCGGTATAATCTATAGTTTCCTGCGCCAGCGTTTCACCAATCAGGCTGGGCAGATCGCCGCCCACCTCATAGCTGAGCGAAAGCTTGCCGTCAGAGAACGCACCCGCGCCGGAAAATCCGGTAGTGATATTGCAATACGGCTTGCATCCCACACAATGCCCGGTCTTTTGCTTTGGGCAGGATCTTTTTTCCACCGAATGACCCTTTTCTACGATAAGAATACTCTTTTTGGTTTTGTGGCGCACCATTTCCAGTGCGGTGAATATACCCGCAGGACCTGCGCCCACGATTATGACGTCATATTTTTTCATTCTTGCGACTCTCCTTTTTTGCTGATATATTGCGACAGGCTTTCGGAGGTTATTTTACCGAATGAATCGCAGTCTATCGACACTATCAGCCTGCTTTCGGGCAGATACGATATTTTCATTTTTACGTTGTTAAATTTCTCGTCCTCATCCCAGATTTCTCTGCCATTGTGCCCCTTTACACAGAAAAAATACTGCCTGTTGCGCGAATCAGTCAATATATATTTATCATTGCCCTTCACCGAGCCGTCGCGCTTGTAATAATTTCGTCTGTGGTCGGGCGTCAGCTCCTTTACAAATATATTGCGTGATACGACATCACCCTGCTTCAAATCCCTCTTTACCTGAAAATACATCTTGAATAAATTGTAGTCTATAGCGATTGCCGCCGCTCCGCAAAGCAGTAGGATCCAATTTATCACATGAACTCCTCTCAATATACATGCAAGCACAAACCCCGCCGTGAACAGCACTGCCTTGAGAATGGTATTCTGAAAAAGGTTTTTAAAATAATACCGTACAACCTTTCTGTATTGTTTTTTCATAATTAAATCGCCCCTTACACACATAAACATTACAAATTTCCGTCTGCCAAAGAAAGCCGACATAATTCGACCGCATTTTAATAATGATTATATCACTTTACAGTAAAAAATGATACCGTAAATTAAAAAAACTCTGTTAAATAAATCATAATTTAGCTGCGTGACGTCCACTCGCAAATCTTCGATTTTCTCGTTAGTTTTCTATGTGCTTCGCATTTTTCCTATTGCGAGTTTTTCTTGCACTTTAGCTTTGTAGGGGCGCTGCCCCCACACCCCCACCAAGGCGCTGCCCTGGACCCGCCAAGAGGACCAGTCCCCTTGGATTCCCGGCGTTGCGTACTCTATGTTAAATTATCATTTATAAAATTCTTTGCCGCCGTTTTAGCTGCTTTAATTTACGCATGGTTTTTGCGACCTCCAGCGAGGAGGGACACACCGCGCTGCACGCTCCGCAGCCTGTGCAATGCTCCGCACCGAAATCCGCCGCCTTGTCGGCTTCCCCCAGTTCATACAGGCGCATAGCCTCGCTCGGCAGCAGCTCCATCGGGCAGACATTAACGCACCTGCCGCAGCGTGTGCATTTGCCGCGCTCGGAGCGGTTCAGCGAATGCATTACCGTAATTGCGCGCATACCTGCAATAATGGGAGTTTTTATGTCGCTCACCGTAACCCCCGTCATGGTGTCGCCCGCAATCACATAATTCGGCGCCTTGCCGACGCCGACAAATCGCAGCACATCCTCTATCGGCGTGCCGTTTACCACCACGACATTGCGCGGATGCTTCACGCAGTCTCCCGACACCGTGATGATTGAATTTGTCTGCGGTAAACCTCGGGTCAAAGCCTGCGCCGCGCTTCTCAGAGCCTGCACCCCTATGGGCAGAAAATTGCCCTTTGGATAATACTGCCTTTTGAATTTCGAGATGAGCGGAAAGCCGCCCTTCATCCTTATCAGCTCGACAAATCCGAATCGGTCGGCGTCGAGCCTGAGGTCAATTTCATCGCAGTCGTACACCGCCAGCTTTGCGCTGCCGCCGTTGAGTGCCTTGAGCACTATCGAAATTCCGTCGTTTACCTCCGCGCCGAATTCCGAAACGGTCTTGAGCGCGCTGCTGATATACGGGCTGTCGTCCAGCGCAATGGCGGCAATCTCGCGTATGCCGTTTTCCTTTGCCTCCAGAATCTTTTCCACCAGCGGGAGTCCGTCAAATTCATCAATTATCCCCGCCTGATGAATGGTGCGCAGCACTCCGTCCTCAGTCATAGCGTTCAGATCGTGCGAGGTGGGCGGTATAGGCGGAATGGTGTCATCGGGGGATATTACCGCGCAGAGTGTGCGCCCGATTATGGGGTGGTCTATTCCCATTATCTCCCTGACATAGCCTGACAGCGGCGACATAAGCCACGACGGACCTATGCGGTTGGTTGCGCTTTTGGTGCGCGCCAGCAGCGAAAAACGCGCGCACCTGTCCCCGGCATGTACCACGGGATAAAGATGGCCGCCGCACGGGTCGTAAAGCGGAACATAGGCGCAGTCCATCAGCGGCACGGAATTGAGCGGCGCCGAAAATGCAGGTTCCTTGTGCTGGTCAAGGTCAACATATTTGCCTGTGTTGAAAAATCGTATATTCATTTACCTATATTCACCTCTTGAATAACGAACAGAATCAAGGTATCATATTAATATAAATTTATAATTTTATAATGCATAATTTAAATTGCTGATATTTATTTGTGGGGGGAATTTTAATGAAGATTAAATTTATTTCACCGGGAGATGCCGAGGTGCTGATTGATTACGAGGAGCTGCTCAATCTGGGTGTAAATGCTGAGAATCTTTCCTTTGACGGCGGCAGCGAGCGCAGAATGATGTCGCTGATATTTGACGCGCTTGAGGATTTCTGCGGTCTGCGGCGCGACGGCAACTTTGCGCTGGTGGAGTGCCGCCCCTATCTCAACGGAGGCTGCCGTCTGGAATTTCACTTTGCGGACGAGCCGAGCAGGCGGCTTTACATATTCGACACCGCCGACAGCCTGCTTGACGCGATAAATAAATTAAACTTCAATGAGTATTTTAACACATCGCAGCTTGATATTCAGCCTGTGGAAAATAAATTTTTTGTGTACATTCCGCAAACCTGCAAAGTATCCTCGCACAACCTTGCTGTGCTGAGTGAATATTGCGCATAAACAAAACGGTAAACAAAAGAATTTTGCTTTTGTTTACCGTTATTTGTCATGCTGTCAGATTACATTATTCTTATATATTCGCTGTAAGCGTAGCCTACCACCTTACCCATGGTCTTTATCATGTACCAGTCGGGATTCTCAGTGCTGAGCACCGTCACATAAGCTCCCTTGGGCAGCACGGTGACTACCATATAGCTCTTGCCCGGACCTGAGCGGACATTCAGCGGCAGGCGACGGGTATTTACTATGCCGCGCTGTGACGAGAGTGCGTTTATCGTTGTGCGGTTGAATACAGGATTGGTGTTTGTGGTAGTGGGTGTTGCTGAAGGCACAGAGGGCTTGATGTATTTATTGGATTCCGATGTGGTAGACGTTGTTGTCCTGACCGAGGTTTTTGAAGTCGTGGCAGATGCCGTTGATTTTTGAGTTGTGACGCCGGTCTGCGTCGTAGTTTTTGAGGAGGCTGTGGTTGCCGATGTGGACGTCGTGCGGCTGGTCTGCGTTGTGACAGCGGATGTGGTAGTTGAAACCGTTGTTGAGCTTTGTGAAGCTGTGGTGTCCGCCGTGGTTGAAGCAGCAGACGGCGCGGTTGCAGCGGCAGTCAGTGAGTCTGTTTCAGCGGCGGTCTGAGAGGTCGTCGCAGTAGTTGAAGCAGGATCATCAGAAACGGTATTATCGCCGGGAGAAATGACATCTGACGGCGTGATATAACCATAGTCTTCAACAAATGTCATTTTCGGCGCGCGAAATGAGTATTTGTATTCGGAATTTATCATAAGAATAGTAACAGGCTTGCCGTTTATGATTTTCTCTGTGTAGCTCTCGTCCATAGCCACCGAGCAGTAAGCTGTCTGACCGTCCTCCGAGAGGGTCACGGTGTCGCTTCCGCTGAACAATGATTTCAGTGAGCTATATCCCGAGGTGCTGAAATTATAGGCCGGATAGAGCAGTTTGAAGGAATCCTCGGCAGTTTTGCCGGGAGTATAGGATATAAGCTCAGAGGGCTTTTCCGCCGACCCGCAGGCGAATATTGCGCGGCGGCCGTTTTTGCCGATAAGCTCGGCGGGAACATCGCTGTCGCTCACCAGCATTTCCTCAGATATGGTTATGCCAAGGCTTTTGAGTTCGCGGAGGATGAGTTCTGCGGATTTTTCGTTTAACACAAAGCTGTCACTGTATATATATTTGACAGCAGCGCGTTCCGAGCTGTTTACAGGCACTTCGGCAGTTCCCACAAGCAGCATTCCTCCGTCCACCTCCAGCGAAGCAAAGCCGCCCTCCGACACTGCTCCGCTTTCGGACGATGACTGACCGAGAGCCTCGGCAAACACCGTGGGTACACATGCGGTTATTAACAAACCCAGCACCAGAATTGCCGACAGTATTTTATTTTTATGCTTTAAAGATTCGTTAAACATATAAAAAGCCTCCTGTCCCTGTGATTTTGATACCCGGAATAATATTACTTACAACATTGAGCGAGGTTTTGACCGGAATTTACAACATGCGCATAATAAACAATATACATTAATTATAGCAACAAAACGCCTGAAATGCTACTGCTAATTTATATAATTTTTAATTTTATTTTTATATTTTTATATAAATATATTTTTATATAAAGTGTTATTCAAAATTCAGAAAGTACAATTGCCGCAGCGCGTGAATTTACTTATACTAATTTTCAATTAAAAAAGTACAAAAAAATCGAGCAAAAAACTTGCGTATATGGTTTTTTGCGAAGATTTTTTGTCGTACTTTTATTGAAAATTAGTATTATTCAGCGTTTCCTTAAAAATTCTGAATCATTATGTATTATTAAATTTACATTATATAAACTTTTATCTTAATGAAAATTGTAAAAGTCGACAAAATTTTGTTCAATTTATGGTATTATAAGTCACACACAATATGAATAAAGTGTAAAAATCAATAAAGCATGCCAACTTAATTTAATTAGTGCTTTTTTTTTTCGGAAATGCATGCTATAATTTATTTGTTCTGATTATGAATTGGAGGTATATCCTTGGATATTTTTGTTGTTGAAGGCGGTAAACGACTTGAGGGTTCCATTACCGTCGGCGGTGCAAAAAATGCCGCCGTGGCAATCATTCCCGCCGCTATTCTTTCAGGTGACATTTGCAGAATAGAAAACCTCCCTACCATCAGTGATGTGAGTGTAATATCACAGATTCTCGTTCAGCTTGGTGCAAAGGTCACTCAAATTAGTAATTCCGTTATTGAAATAGACTCCAGAAATTTAACCGGCTTTCAGGTAAGTCAGGAGCTTGCCAAAAACATGCGCGCCTCCTACTACCTGCTCGGCGCACTGCTTGGCAGATTCAATCGCGCCAGGGTTCCCATGCCGGGAGGCTGCTATTTCGGAGTGCGCCCCATTGACCAGCACCTCAAGGGCTTTGAGGCTCTGGGGGCAGACGTGGGACTGCGCGACGGTGTGGTTTCACTCAATGCTCCCAACGGACTTAAAGCCAACCATATTTTTATGGATGTTGTTTCAGTCGGCGCTACTATCAACGTCATGCTTGCGTCGGTCAAGGCCGAGGGGCTGACCATTATCGAAAATGTGGCCAAAGAGCCGCACATTGTCGATTTGGCCAACTTCCTCAACTCAATGGGCGCAGACGTGAGAGGCGCGGGAACTGACGTAATCAAGATTCGCGGAGTTAAGGAACTTCACGGCACAACCTATTCCATTATTCCCGACCAGATTGAGGCGGGCACATACATGCTGGCCGCAGCTGCTACCGGCGGAGATGTGACTGTCAACAATATTATTCCCAAGCACATGGAATGTATTTCAAAAAAACTGGTCGAAATGGGTGTGAGCGTTTACGAATATGACGATTCCATACGCATCATACGCGACGGCGGTCTGAAGGCCTGCAGCGTTATCACAATGCCTCACCCCGGCTTTCCCACCGACATGCAGCCGCAGATGGCGGCAGTAATGGCTCTGGCGTCGGGCACAAGCTCGATAACAGAGGGCGTTTGGGAAAATCGTTTCCAATACATCGCCGAGCTTGTAAAGTTCGGAGCCAAGGCGGATGTTCACGGCAGGGTTGCCACGTTTTCGGGCGTGGAGCAGCTCAATGGCGCAAGCGTCAAGGCTACCGACCTTCGCGGCGGCGCGGCAATGGTAATTGCGGCATTGGCGGCGCAGGGCGAGTCATCCATCAGGGAAATATTCCACATCGAACGAGGCTATGAACAGCTTATCGACAAGCTTGTGGGCGTGGGCGCAAGCATTACACGCAAGACTGTTCCTGACCCGCCGGATAAGGATGAAAAATAATTTTTCACAAGCATAAAAAATCAAAAACCGCCTCTGAATTAATTCGGCAGGCGGTTAAATTTTGACATGAGAAGGGGAGAGGCATGGCTAGATTTTGCTCACTTTTCAGCGGCAGCAGCGGCAACAGTGTTGCAATAGGCTGCGGAGGAAAATACATATTGATCGATGCCGGGCGCAGTGCGAAAAAAATTAAAGAACGTCTGGCGCAGGAAGACATCGCGCCCGAGGATGTCTGCGCGATATTTGTCACGCATGAACACACCGACCACATTTCGGGCGTCCGCGTGCTGGCTTCATCGCTCAAAATCCCCGTGTATGCTACCGAGGGCACAGCGGAATGCATGGAGGCGGGCGGACATGCTAAAAAGGTTGACTTGCGCATAATGCCCTCGGGCGGGGTGGATTTGGGCGATATGGCAATAACACATTTCCGCACCTCCCACGATGCTGCCGAAAGCTGCGGATACACCGTGAACTGCCGTGACGGGCGCAAAATCACGCTCGCTACCGACACCGGCATCATCACACCCGAGATACACAGCGCGATGGACGGCGCGGATCTGGTTTATATCGAATCGAACCATGATATTTCCATGCTGTACGCGGGGTCTTATCCCTACCCGCTCAAGCAGCGAATTGCCTCGGACAAAGGGCACCTGAGCAACGAGGTCTGCGCGGCGGAGCTGCCCACATTGGCTCGCGGCGGCACCACGCGGTTTGTACTGGGGCATCTCAGCGCGGAAAACAATATGCCTCTTCTGGCTCGTCAGACGGCGGTGTGTGAGTTCAGCAAATACGGTATCCGTGAGGGCAGCGATTACCTGCTGTCTGTAGCAGGAGTGGACGGGCTTAAATCCATGGTTTTCTGATAAATCATAATTTATATGCGCAACGTCCACTCGCAAATCTTCGATTTTCTCGTTAGATTTTTTATCATATGCAAAGCATATGATAGGGCTTCGCATTTTTCCTATTGCTGGTTTTTCTTGCACTTTAGCTTTGTGGTGGCTTTGCCCCCACGCCCCCACAATGGGCGCTGCCCCTTGACCCCGCCAAGAGGACCAG
>JAQXFQ010000195.1 GCA_029005175.1 Bacillota bacterium | reverse complement strand
GGGTTTTCACTACCTCTGTGGTGTCCTACCCGGAAATAGTTCACATCGGTGAGGATAAAGACTTTACTCCAATTATCCAAAAAGCGATTGAGTGCGGCGGTTATGACGAGGACAAAGAAATGAGGGGAATGAACGGCGGCAGCACGGTGACAACAGGCTTTGCTCACAATGCCGTTCTTTCCAATGCTGACAAAATCGTTGATCTTGTAAAGCGGGGAAAAATTAAGCATTTCTTCCTTATCGGAGGCTGTGACGGGGCATCCTACAGCAGGAGTTACTACACCGACTTCGCGAAACTTACACCGTCTGATACGATTATTTTAACTCTTGCCTGCGGAAAATATCGTATTAACGATTTGAACTTGGGAGATATTGAGGGGATTCCGAGAATACTGGACTGCGGACAGTGCAATGACGCATATAGCGCAATAAAAATCGCACTGGCTCTTTCAGAGGCTTTTAACTGCGGAGTTAACGACCTGCCGCTTACTTTGGTACTTTCGTGGTACGAACAAAAAGCGGTATGTATTTTGTTGACGCTTTTATATCTTGGGATAAAAAACATTTATCTCGGACCGACGCTTCCGGCATTTGTTTCCCAGGGCGTACTTGATATTTTGGTTGAAAAGTTTAATCTCACTCCTATTGATAAACCGCAGGAAGACTATGATAGAATTATGAATAAATAACGAAGCCGTCGATTCACACACCGCTCAGCGAGAAATTTTCGCAGTGTGGAATCGACGGCTTAGCTTTTATTTGAAATTTCATATTAATGAACAAAGCTCGTATGATTTATATAATAATTTCATTTCGGGTTGAAAATAATTTCAAAATATGGTAGTATATCAATAACATTTGCGTTACAAATGAATCTGTCAAAACAGGGAGTTTATACTATGCGTTTGAAAATATTCTTAAAAAATTTTGTTGCATTCCGCAAGGCATTTGCAAAAAGCGTGGTAATTTACGCAGGCGCGGCAGTTGCTGCGCATGAGGTCATTCAATGGATTATCGACTCTCCATCGGCAAATGAATTCTGCCAAAACTGCGGCTTTTTGGGAATCTCGCTATACGATTATCTGAATTCGCCATGGCTCTATCTGATTGCCGTGGTGATATTGTCATTAGTCACTCAAATCGGATTTACACGATTCAGCGAGAAAATCCGCAACGGCACAAACTGTGAGATAGAAATCTCAATGAATGATATATTCCGAAACAAGGGGCAGATTCTTATTCCATGCAACAACATATTCGCCTCTGATTCATCAATCATCGGCAATTCCAGCATTCAGGCGCAGATGACCAAGCGCATACATCAGGGTAAAAATTCCCCCTCGCCGGAGAGCTGCATTGCGGATAAAATAAGTCAAAAGCTCGCCTTGCCCGAATATGCACAGTGTGAGGTTTCCGATAAGCTTCGGACATTAAACGGTCGTGAATTCAAGGTGTACGAGTACGGAACGCTGGTTCCGATAACGGTCAATATAGATAAAAAGGAGCGCGATATTCTGCTGCTCGCCATGTCCGAAATAACCTCGCCGGGTGTACCTGTGGTCGACAGAGCAACACTGCTGAACAACATAGATAAAATGTGGAATTACATCGCGGCTCACCACACCGACAATGATACTATTGTAGTGCCTGTTATGGGCACGGGCGCAGCTCGCACTCCTATGGAAAAGCAGCTGGTTGCCCGCTATATTCTGTACTCCTTCGCCGAAAATTCACACAGGCTGGGACTTAGAAAACTGATACTCAGCGTTTATCCGGAGGATTATGTAAACAACAGCATCAATCTCAAGGAATTAAAGGAATATGCAAGCTTCCTTTGCAGGTTCCCAAACAGTGATTTTAAAATTATGGATTAAAACTTTCACTAGCATTGCTTATAAAATCTGATGCGAAAAAATACATATTATTCAAGAATTTTATTGTTGAATTATAGGCAAATTGATGATATAATTTTCTCAAATCAAATGACAAGGAGCTTGTTTTTTAGTATGAGTAAAGAAATGGATGAACTGAAAAAATGGTGCGGCGAGCTGTCGGAATTCTCAGTCGGTAACTGGGATGAATGGCCCGACATTGACCTCTACATGGATCAGGTAATTTCATATCTTGACAAATATATGAATTATTTTCGCATTTACGATGACGAAAAAATGATAACGCCCTCTATCATTAACAACAACACTAAAGACGGCGTGCTTCCGAAGCCTGTCAAGAAAAAATATTCACGCTCACTGCTGAGCACACTGCTGATATTCTGCATTACACGACAGGTTCTCTCGGGTCAGGAGCTTTCCACTATGCTCGGCGAGATAACCAAATCAGAGGATTTTGCATCTATACACAAAAATTTCGGAGATATTTTGGAAAGTCAGCTTAAACACACTGTTGAGCAAATTGAATCAGATACAAATAATTTTGAGACAGCTGACCGTTGGGAGCTGGCGCAGACCGCTATGCGATTGTCATTGGAAGCATTCGCTGCGGGAATAGCTGCCCGAAAAATTCTTTCCGAGCTGGAAATAAAGGAAGATGACAAGTAAAAAAGCGGTGTAGTACAATATTTACAAAATCAGATTAAATTTCATATTTTTCAGGGGATAGATTCGTGATATTTGCGCAAGCTAATTGCGGGGTACAAGAGATTATACTGTACTCAATACTCCCAAAAGGACGGTATCAAAAAAATGGATCGAACGCCCAAAAAGGTCACGGTGAATGTAAAAAAGCGCAAGCGATTTGCTTCACCGACGGTGCATGCAATCGTAAATGAAGCAAGTGTAATGCGCAATCAGAGTCTTAACGGAGTACCCTCGGATGTGATGGGCAGCTACACAGGTAATCCTGTTAAAGGTGACATTCCCGAGCAGGACGCTGACGATTTATAACAGATAAAAGACTGCTGTAATTTGAATATTGCGGCAGTCTTTTGTTGACAATCATTTGTTTTAGTGCTATCCTAATCGTAGCATATCAGCATATAAAAATAATATGGGGAGAAATATTATGTGTACAGCAGCGACTTATAAAACAAAAGATTTTTACTTCGGACGTACTTTAGATTATGAATTCTCTTATGGAGATGAGGTTACGATAACCCCGCGGAATTATCCGTTTCATTTTAAAGAAAAGGGAAGTAAAGAAACTCATTATGCGTTGATTGGTATGGCATATATAACGGAGAATTATCCTTTGTATTATGATGCAGTCAATGAAAAAGGCTTGGCGATGGCGGGGCTTAATTTTGTGGGGAATGCCCATTATAATGATAAAATGGAAGATAAGGATAATATTGCGCAATTTGAATTTATTCCGTGGATTTTAAGCCAATGCACGACAGTCAAAGAAGCGCGAGCATTGGTTGAGCAAATAAATTTATTAAATGTTCCGTTTAGTGATAAACTTCCGCTGGCTCAGCTTCATTGGATAATTTCAGACAAAGAAGAAAGCATAACCGTAGAATCGGTACAGGAAGGAATTAAAATATACGATAATCCTGTAGGCGTATTGACAAATAACCCTCCGTTTGATATACAGATGTTTGCGTTAAACAACTATATGGGGTTGTCGGCAAAGTCACCCGAGGTCAGCTTCGCTAAGGGGTTAAATTTGAATAAGTACAGCCGAGGAATGGGCGCAATGGGACTTCCCGGAGATTTATCATCACAATCCCGATTTATAAGGGTAGCATTTACAAAGATGAATTCAATTTCAGGCGATGGAGAAAAAGAAAGTGTCAGTCAATTTTTTCACATTCTTAATTCAGTTGATCAACAAAGAGGCTGCTGTGAATTAGATGATGGAAAATATGAGATAACGCTTTACACATCCTGCTGCAATACAGATAAAGGTGTTTATTATTATACCACATATAACAATCATCAAATTACTGCAATTGATATGCACAAGGAAAATTTAGACGGTGATAAGCTTATACATTATCCATTGATAACAGACGAACAAATCAATATGCAAAATTAACATTGACCGGCGGATTGCTGCAGAATGACTCTGTGACAATGCGCCGGTATTTTTTTATTTATTCGGTTTTGTTAAATAATATCTTGCGTTTTTGAGTGATGTCCTCGAGAAATGTGACGTATCGCGTCACGCGAATACCTCCGTTAGTTTCGTTTACCTTGCTGTCTGTAGAAATTACCTCGATGGCGTCAATTTTTTGAACTTCACGCTCCAGAATTTCATCGGCCTGCCGTAAACATTCCTCACGGCTGACGTCGTGCTCCACATAGCACAATTCATGAAGATATTCTCTGCGAAGCGTTATTGGCAGATTAAAGCCGAAAAGTTCCAGCGGAAATTCCTCGTAGGTGCGGGAATAATTGCCTTTGGGAACTGAGCTGAAAAGCGGTATTTCCATGCCGAACGCAATAATTCGGTTTACGGTTACTATCCTCCCGGTGGGTTCTTTTACCGTCTGTCTGTAATCAATAGCAGTTGAGAAGGTATGCTCGGTGATTGCAGTGACCTCACCGTATGAATGTACCATACTTATGGGTCCCTCCGGACCCTCAAAAAGTCCGCTTATTAATATATCGCCGGGATATACCACATCACCGGGTTTTACCAACGGTGTGCCTTTTTTGGCGATAATAGATACTATTTCACCTCCCGAAGATGCCACGACATCGCACGGCTCACCTTGCTCCACGGTTGATTCAATTGTGCCTGATGTGCTGAAATATACCTGTGCATTGCAGCCGAGCTGCGATACCTTGATTAGGTCAAATTGTCCGAGCTTTTCCTCCAGCTCAAATTCGAGCAAGGTTCCGTCAATTGATGAAGAAAGCATGCCCGTGCGTATGCCTGCGTCATACACGGCTTCGTTGGCTTCAGCGGCGTATTGTTCGGGGAGGTTGACTGTTTCCACAAACCATACAAACAGTGAGAGATACCAAAGAGTAAAGCAAAACATTGCGAACCCCAGTATAAAGCCTATACGTCTGCGGTAATTTTTTATAAGAAACGGCAGTCCTATCGAATTGGTTATGACAAGCTGAACACCTGCCTTTTGCGCGGCGTCAGAAAGCGTATAAAATTCGGATGCCGCAATACAGCCGAAAATTCGCTTGCCCTGACAATGCAGATTGAATACATTCAGCCAGCGGCGATTGGCGATATTTATAAATCTTTCGGGCGAGATGCCGATTATCTCAAATCTGTATATGCCCCGTATAAAATTCAGTAAATTCATCATCCTTACCTACCGTTATCAAATAAATTTTATATCCGAAATTTGTCCGCAAACTACAATAGAATCCTCCATCAGGCAGCTAATGCACAGGCAGCAGCCCTCTATAATGACGTTTCGTGAATAGGTGGCGATAATCAGCCTTTCGTCAGTATATTCACATACTCTGCGGAAGCCCTCTATGAGTAATCCGCCGCCTATCTCAAATGTTATTCTGCTCTCACCGCAGGAAAAATCGGGGCGTTGATTTAAAATTTTTCCCAGAAACTTTTCGGAATCGCTCTCACTTTTAATTCGTCCTTTTTTCTTCAAAATATCACCCCTGATTTTTATATAATAAATGGGTAGAGAAGATAATATACACAAATAAATCATAATTTATCTGCATGACGTCCACTCGCAAATCTTGGATTTTCTCGTTAGTTTTCATTTGAGCTTCGCATTGTTTCCTATTGCTGGTTGTTCTTGCACTTTAGCTTTGTGGTGGCTTTGCCCCCACACCCCCACGATGGGCGCTGCCCCTCGACCCCGCCAAGAGGGCCTGCCCCCTTGGATTCCCGGCGTTG
>JAQXFQ010000194.1 GCA_029005175.1 Bacillota bacterium | reverse complement strand
ACAATGGGCGCTGCCCCTTGACCCCGCCAAGAGGACCAGTCCCCTTGGATTCCCATTGTTGCGTACTCTATGTTAAATTATGATTTATTTGCGAGACATACCCTTTGGATTATTTGATAGTATAAAAATGCTCTCATCAGTGTAAAATCAGATGAGAGCGTTAATAATTTTAAGATACATACGGAATTTCTTTGCTGTATGTTATTTTGTCGAAGTTTGCCTTGACATATCCCTCCGGCTGAGGGTCAGGCTCTGTGTACTGAGAATGATAATTAGGATTCTTTGGGTCGGGATCGGTAGGATCCCAGCCTGATGAATCGGGCATAGGAAGCTGTGCCTTGAGTGCCTCGGTGAGCTGTGGGTTCTTTTCCTTTGCAACCACATGAACGGTAGTGCCGGCCTTGCAGTTTTCACATATCCATTTTGCATTTTCCACGGTCAGTCTAATGCAGCCGCCTGAGTCGGCAACGCCGAGTTTTTTGTAACGGCTTATATCAAGTGCGCCTTTTTGAGTGGAGGTGTAGGGTACCGAGTGAAAAAGAAAATCCCCTGTGATCTGAGTAGCGTACTGAGCGTACAGCGGCTTGCCGTGACTGAGCATAGTGCGCCATATGCGTTTGGAGGAGCTTCTGTCGCTTTTCAGTTTCCAATAACCTTCGGGAAATTTGTTGGGATTCTGAGCCGTGGAGCAGAGCATGTAGCGCACTACTTTGTCGTATTTGCCCGATGAGCTTGTGGTGTAAATCGTAATAACCTGATTGGTCTTGTCAACCTCAATAAAATATGGGTACTCGGGGTAAATTAAATTTGAGTCCGACTGTGAAACCTGCTGCTGAGTGTCATTTGGACGCAGGCTTGTATCAGAAACAACGGCAGGTGTTTTTTTGGATACAGTGCAGAGATTATTCATATCGATCTCGCCCATTTTGATGAACGGATTGTTTATGACCGCCATAACAACAGCAGAAATTGATGTGATCGCTATGATTGCTATTATTATAAACATGCTTAAATATGCAGATTTATTTTTTGAAAGTCCGTTTTTATTCAAGCGCATTCACCTCGTAAAATTTTAGTTTATTTACAAATTATTGTATAGTATTTGAATGGAGGTGTCAATAGATTAGGCGCAAACTTAAATTGAATTTAATAAATTTGTATTGAACAAAAGCAATGATTAATGTTAAAATATATTTACCGAAAGGATAGGTGAACCAACGTGGTGATATACAACGAAAATCCTAAATTGCGCGAGCTGCGCGAAAAATCCATGAAGCTTCCGCTGCTGCCCGGCGTTTATATAATGCACGACAAGAGTGATAAGATAATCTATATAGGCAAGGCAAAGGCTCTCAAAAACCGCGTGAGTCAATACTTCGGCTCGCAGGAAGGACACACCGAAAAGGTGCGCCGCATGGTGGAAAATGTAGACCACTTTGAATACATCATAACCGACACGGAATATGAGGCTTTGGTGCTTGAGTGCAGTCTGATAAAGCAGCACAAGCCAAAGTATAATATCCTGCTCAAGGACGACAAGGGGTATCATTACATCAAAATAACCAACGAGCCGTATCCGCGCGTAGTTGAGGCAAAAAAGGCTGAGAATGACGGCGCGGAATACTTCGGTCCGTACACCAGCAGCTACGCTGTCCGACAGTCGGTGGATGAGGCTTGCAAAATATTTAAAATTCCCACCTGCCGACGCAGCTTTCCCCGGGACATCGGCAAAAATCGCCCCTGCCTGAATTACTCAATAGGGCTGTGCATGGCTCCGTGCCGCGGGCGGCTGAAAAAGGAAATTTACGACGAGGCAATCGCCGAGGTCAGGGACTTTCTCAAGGGCGGAACCAATACCTCGATTGCCCGTCTGACCGAGAGAATGAACGATTGCGCCGAGCGGCTGGAATTTGAAAAGGCGGCGCGGCTGCGCGACCGAATAAATGCGCTGAAAAAGATGAGCGACAAACAAAAGGTCATAATGAATTCCGTGGAGGAGCAGGACGTTATTGCAATCGCTCAGGGGGCGGGCGGCACCTGCTTCGAGGTATTCCGATTTAAAGGCGGCAGGCTTTGCGACCGTGAGCAGTTTCTTATCGACGATATGATGACCGAGCCGGGGCTTTGCCGCGCGGAATTTATCAAGCAGTATTATTCAATGCGCGATGTACCGCCGAGAGTTACTGTGGACGGAGAAACAGAGGATTCCGAACTGCTGGAAGAGCTGCTGAGCCAAAAGCGCGGCAAAAAGGTGAGGATCACCGTACCGCAAAAGGGCGAGCAGCAGAAAATCGTGGAAATGTGCCGCCAGAATGCCGCCGAATACCTCGCGCAGGCTAAGGGCAGAACTGGTGAAATCACCGCCGCAGTTGACGAGCTTGGACGTCTGCTGGGGCTGAATTCGCCGCCCGAATATATCGAATCCTACGATATTTCCAACACGATGGGAGAGGACAATGTGGCAGGCATGGTGGTGTTTGAAAACGGTAAGCCGCTCAAATCCGCTTACCGCAAATTTAAAATCAAGACGGTAGAGGGTCAGGACGATTATGGTTCAATGCGCGAGGTCATAACCCGCCGCATAAGTGAATATTATGCTCACAAGGAGGAGGGCAAGGGCTTCGGACGCCTGCCCGACCTGATACTGCTCGACGGCGGCGAGGGGCATGTCAATGCGATACGACCGCTGATTGAAGCCTCGGGACTGCCTATTGCGCTTTTTGGCATGGTCAAGGACAGCAAGCACAAAACCCGCGCGATTGCGGCAGGCGGGCGCGAAATCTCGCTGACCCGAAGCCGTGCGGCATTCACACTGGTGTCAACTATACAGGACGAGGTGCACCGCTTCGCCATTACTTACCATCACGCAAGCCACGGCAAGTCAGTGATTAACAGCACACTCACACAAATAGAGGGTATAGGTCCGACGCGGGCGAAGGAATTATTGAAGCATTTCAAGACCATCAACGCAATATATGCCGCGTCGGTGGAGGAGCTTTGTGCGGTCAAGGGAATGAACCGCAAAGCTGCAGAAAACATAAAGAACGGCGTTATGAAAGAAAAATAAATGATAATTTACCATAGAGTACGCAACGCCGGGAATCCAAGGGGACTGGTCCTCTTGGCAGATCCAGGGCAGCGCCTTGGTGGGGGTGTGGGGGCAACGCCACCACAAAACTAGAGTGTAAGAAAAATCTAAAATAGAAAAATGCACCCATGCGAAGCCCATAAAAGACTAACGAGAAAATCTTTGATTTTCAAGTGGACTACACGCAGTTAAATTATGATTTACTGGTTTTATATGAAATCTTAGGGACAATATCGGGAGAATTTCGCAAAGTTTTGTGACTTTCGACATAATTGTATATAAATACTTTACAGCGTTTGAATTATGCTGTATAATAAATCAGTAACTTTAAAATTACGTTCCTAATGTGTCTGAAAATGACATTTTATCGGATTATATTTATGAAAGGATTTGCTGCCCATGAGAGTAATCACCGGTACAGCAAGAGGCAGACGGCTCAAAACTCTGGAGGGAGTCGATGTCAGACCCACCACGGACAGAGTGAAAGAGGCTGTTTTCAGCGTGATTCAATTTGATATTGAAGGTCGCAGAATGCTTGATTTGTTTGCGGGCAGCGGACAAATGGGCATTGAGGCTCTCAGCCGCGGAGCTGAAAAAGCAGTGTTTGTGGACAGCTCGGCAAATGCAGCAGCTGTTGTCAAGGAAAATCTTAAAGCCTGCGACTTGATGAAATCCGCAGTGGTTGTGCAGAGCGAGGCAAAGGCTTATCTTCACGGCTGCGCTTCGGCGGGCAAGGATAAATTTGATCTGGCGTTTCTCGATCCGCCCTACAGCAAGGGGATTTTGCAGGATGTGCTGTCGTCAGTAACGCATGTTATGAAAGAAAGCGGCGTTATTATCTGCGAAAGTCCGCTTGACGATAAGCTTCCCGAAACGGTGGAAGGATTTGCTGTTTCCAAAGAATATCGCTACGGCAAGATAAAGATTACATTTTACCGTGTGCCGCAGGCTGATGACGGAGGCGAGGACTGATGAAAATAGCGATTTGCCCGGGCAGCTTTGACCCGATAACATGGGGACATTTGGATATAATCCGGCGCGCCTCGGTGATGTTTGACAAAGTGATAGTTGCTGTGCTGGTCAATCCGGAGAAAAATCCTTCGTTTACGGCAGAAGAACGTCTGGCTATGATAAACGAGGTCATCGCCGACATGCCCAATGTCGAGGCAGAATGCTTTGAAGGACTGCTCGCCGATTATGCCAGAATGAAGCACGCGCAGGCTATCGTCAAGGGACTGAGAGCTGTGACCGACTTTGAATATGAATTTCAGATGTCGCTTATCAACAGAAAATTAAACCCCGAAACAGATACTATATTCCTGACCACCAGCGTGCAGCACATGTATCTCTCGTCCAGCATGGTCAAATCCGTAGCCAGCTTCGGCGGCGATATTTCGGAGTTTGTGCCGGAATGCATATGCGAGCAGATAAAGCAAAGGCTGTGTAGGAAAAATTAAAATCCATTGAAGGAGTGCATATATTTATGAAAAGTATTGAAGAATTGCTGGAAAGCATGGACGTTGTTATGGACAAGGCTACAAATATTCCCTTTAAGCCGGGAAAGTGCATGGTAGACGCCGACGAGCTTAACAGAATTATCGACGACATCCGTATCAATCTTCCGCAGGAGATTCGCCAGGCGAAGGCTATTGTTGCCGAGCGCGGCACTATTCTTGATGACGCCAGAAAGGAAGCTGACGAGATCATCCATAAGGCCGAGGACAGAGCGAGGGCATTGGTAAATCAGGAAGAAATATATAAGCAGGCTCAGGCAAAGGCTATGGAAATGATAACCACGGCTCAGGAAAAATCGAAGGAAGTCAAAAAGGCTGCGGTCGAGTTTTCCGATAATATACTCCTCAACACGGAAAATGCTGTCACACAGAGCCTTGAGGTTATCAGACAGTCCAGAAAGGGTCTGCGCTCTGCGGCTCAGGCTGAAGCTGCCAAAAAATCAAGAAGATCAGCAGCTCCTGTCGATGATTCCGATGTTGAAAACTCTGACGAGCAATAATAAAATCCAAATGTAATAATGTAATATTGAATAATATAAAAAGCAGCGTAATTCACAAAAAGTATTTGAATTACGCTGCTTTTTTGCGCTATTTGTTGTACGTTTTCAACAAAAGTTGAAAAGCGTAAAATCGGTTGAAAATTAATAAAAAATTCTTGGTGAATATTGAGTAAAAGTCATTGACTTTTGGTGGTGTCTGAGTTTATAATGATTAAGCAAGTGGGTCGAAGTGGGTGATTGTGGCACAGTGTGGTGCTGATATGAGGTAAAGGTGGTATGATATATACCTTTTTATCTGAAATCCATCCTCGCTATGCAGACTAATTTCACTCATATGACTTTTGCAGTCATTTTTTACCGCACTTGACTTTTGATTTTCAGCAGTCTGTTTTTTAAACTATTTATCCACCGCAATGTGAATGATTGCTAATATATTATTATATCAAAATTCACCGCTGTTTGCAACATGCGGCAAGATGTTGATTTTTTAATTTAATTGGCAGCATATTAAACGCAAGGGAGGCTGAGTCGTATGCTTATAGGCAGTGCAGTGCACAGCATAGATCCTAAAGGGCGTGTTGTTATTCCCGCCAAATATCGCAGCGATCTCGGTTCCACCGTTTATGTCACCAGCGGTGCGGGCGGGTGCATTCGTGCGTATTCCGAAACAGAGTTCCTCAAGGTGCTGGACAAGCTACGCGCGGGCAATGCCCAGATGAATATTTTACGGCGCAAAATTCTCGCTTCCGCCGAGCAGCTCAATATTGACGCCCAGGGGCGCATACTCATTCCCGAAAGCCTTCGCAAGGCGGCGGGAATTACCGATAAGATGCGCATGGTGGGCATGATTGACTGGCTGGAATTCTGGAACGAGGAAACAATGGAAAAAGGCGAGGAGGAGCTTACTCCCGAGCAGGAGCTTGCCCTCATGGCCGAGCTGGGACTTGCATAAAGCTGAGAGGTGTAGATTTTGGAGTTCAGTCACATTCCTGTGCTTTTTGAGGAAACAATTGAATCTTTGGATGTGCAGAGTGACGGAATTTATGTTGACTGCACCGCAGGAGGCGGAAATCACAGTGCCGCCATTTTGCAGAGACTTGGCGGGCAGGGCAGGCTTATCTGTCTTGACCGCGATCCCGACGCCATTGAAACTGTCACCGCGAGATTTGCGGGCGACAGCCGGGTGAGCGTGGTACATACCCGATACAGCGCTGTGGCTGATGTTCTGAGCTCTCTCAGAATCAGCAGCGTAAACGGCATATTGATGGACATAGGCGTTTCGTCACATCAGGTGGACACCGCCGAGCGCGGGTTTTCATTTCATAAGGACGCGCCGCTTGACATGCGCATGAGCCGGGAGGGCACTACTGCCGCTGATTTGTGCAATACTCTGTCATGGCAGCAGCTTGCCGAGATTTTCACCAGATACGGTGAGGAAAAATTCTCGGTGAGGATAGCCAAGGCTATATGTGAAGAGAGAGAAAAATGTCCCGTTACCACCACCGCCGGACTTGCCGAAATCATATCCTCCGCCGTCCCCGCAGCAGCCAAGCGCGGCGGACATCCCGCACGCAAGGTCTTTCAGGCTCTCAGAATAGCCGTAAACGACGAACTGGGAGAGCTGGAGAGAGGCTTGCAGTCGGCCTTTGAATGTCTGGCGGAAAACGGCAGATTATCCGTCATAACATTCCATTCGCTTGAAGACAGGATAGTAAAGCAAACCATGCACAAATGGTGCGAGGGGTGTACCTGTCCGCCCGAATTTCCGGTGTGCGTCTGCGGCAATAAGCCAAAGGCAAAGCTGCTTTTCCGCAAGCCCGTTGTTCCCTCGCAGGAGGAACTGGAACGGAATCCCCGCAGCCGAAGCAGCAAGCTTCGCACATGTATCAAACTGCCGAACCAATAAGAATCCGAAGCATTTTGCTTCTGTACATTTATTATAGAGCTCGCTGAGCTGTAGGAGGTAAGTAAATAATGCCGGCAACAAATGGAAATGCAGCATATGATTTGTCATTGTATGAAAGAAAAATTCCTGAAAAAAAGGCTGAGAAAAAAATCAGTGAAACGGAGTACAAACATATAAAGTCTTCAAAGGCTATAAGATTAAAAAGAATAAAGCACACATCATCATTAAAGATGCCCACAGCGTTCCGTTCGCTTACGCAGTCGATTGGCGTAAGGCGTATTGCTGTGGTTGGGGTGTCCTTTCTGGCAGTTATGGCATTCTTTATATTCTCTGTAGGCTATCAGGTAAGGGGAAATGAACTTACTGCTCAGATTGAAGAAAGTAAAAAGAATCTTGCAACGCTTCAGAATGATTATGAAGGACTGATGGTTCAGTATGACACCAAGATGAGCGACTCCGCTATTGAAGAATATGCAAGAGAAACGCTGGGTATGCAAAAGCGCGAGAATTTCCAGCTTGAATGGATCTCAGTGGGCGAGCAGGAAGAGTTTAAAACTCAGGACGATACAAAAAAGGGCGGACTTATTGACTTGATAGCGTCATACTTTGATTGATTTTAAAATAGAATTTAATGAGCATTGTCTGGGGCGGATGCACGAGCTACCCTGCCGTGGTATCCGCCCTGTTAATTTGTACGGTGCTTGTGGAATAAAGCCGCGCCCCGGCTGTTCCGGCAATACATTTTATTTAGGGCGTGTTGACACTACGCCCAACGCGCGTCTTTTTGGCTGATTTTGCCCCGTTCGTCGTTAAAAATCCTTGACGGGCGACAGCCCGCCTGCGGATTTTTGCCTAGAGCGGAACAAAATCATCTCAAAAATTCGCACATTATCATAGTGTCAACACGCCCTAGTCTGTTCCGCTCGATAATGCTGTTGTTTACAGGAGAGTTGAGATTGCATCTTGACTCTTATTTTGTGTCGGCGCAGCATAAGCAATCGGCTGTTTTACGGAGGTGTACACTTGAAGGCGAACGATAAAAAGCCCGTATTTGGCAAGAAAAGGTATAAGGGCATCGATCAGATCGCAAAAAACGTCAATCAGATCATGATAGTTATTCTGATTATTACAGCGGTTATACTGTTTACGCTGGTCAATCTTATGGTGGTCAATGATGACGAATACAAGCAGGCCGCTGTCAGTCAGCAGCTTACCACCGAAACGCTCACCGCCAACCGCGGAACGATTTACGACGCGAACGGCGAGGAACTGGTGAGAAGCGCGGCGGCGTGGGTAATATACATTTATCCTAAGCAAATAAAGGAAGAGCAGAGGGAAGAAATCTGCACCAAGCTTGCTGAGGTTCTTGACATGGATTACAACAAGGTCCTTGCCAAAACACAGATGAATGTAAATGTCACAAAGCTGTTGGTCAAGGCTGACAAGGCGCAGAAGGATGAGCTTCAGGCGTTCATATATCGCGACTGCTACATACGCAAGGTCAAGAAGATAGATGAGAACGGCAAATCCTACACCGAAACCGAGGCTTACCTGGAGGATCACCCGGAGCTTGAGCTTAAATTTCAGGCAGATTATCAGTATATAAAGGGCGTCAAGCTTGCCGTTGACTCACAGAGATATTATCTGCACGGCACTTTGGCCTCTACAGTTATCGGTTTTACCAATTTTGACAACGTAGGCTCGGCGGGAATCGAGTCGTATTACAACAGTACGCTCAAGGGCGTGGACGGCAAGATAATCAAGGCCAAAAACTCCGTCGGCGGCGAAATGCCTTTTGATTACGATACCGTAATCAACGCGGTGGACGGCAACAGCCTGCAGCTTACAATTGACGCAAATGTACAGACCGTACTTGAAAAGTATCTGCGTCAGGCGGTCAAGGATAACGATGTAAAGAACCGCGCGGTCGGCATTATAATGAACGTAAATACAGGCGCAATACTGGCTATGTCCAGCATGAACGACTACGACCCGGCTGATTACCTTACCATTACCGATGAAAATGCGCTCAAGGAAATCGCGGCAGAGGAGGATCCCGAAAAAAAGGAAACCCTTATTGCGGCGGCTCAGCAGAAGCAGTGGAGAAACAAGGCGGTCAACGATACCTATGAGCCCGGCTCTGTGTTTAAGCCGATTACCATAGCGGCTGCGCTCGAAGAGGGCTTTACTAAGATGAGCGACACCTTCGACTGCCCCGGATACAAAATAGTCGGCGGCCGCAGAATAAGATGTCACAGGGCGGGCGGTCACGGACACGAAACGCTTACACAGGGCATGATGAATTCATGCAACCCGGTGCTTATGACATTGGGTGAAAGACTTGGCGCGGCGAATTTTTATAAATATTTCACGGCGTTCGGATTTACCGCAGGAACAGGCATTGACCTGCCCGGCGAGGCGATAGGTTCTTACCATTCCGAAAAGGGACTCAGGGCGACCGAGCTTGCCAACTCGTCATTCGGTCAGTCCTTTACAGTTACCCCGATTCAGATGATCACGGCATTTGCCGCAGTTACCAACGGCGGCTATCTGGTTCAGCCGTATGTTGTTGACAAGGTGCTGGACGCAAACGGAAACATCGTAAGCATTCACGAGCCTGTGATAAAGCGTCAGATTATATCCGAAACCACCTCGCAGAATATAAATACTATGCTTGAAGCTACTGCGGGAAAGGGCGGTACGGCTCACAATGTCTACATCAGCGGCTATCGTATCGGCGCAAAAACAGGTACGTCCGAAAAGCTCTTCGAGAGTATTACGACAAAGCAGAAAAAATACATCGCTTCATTTGGAGCCGTAGTTCCCACGGACGCTCCCGAGATCGCGATCCTCATGCTGTTTGACGAGCCGAATAACCCCCGAAGCCACGGCGGCGGCACTATAGTTGCCCCTGTGGTGCGAAATGTACTCAGCGAGATTCTGCCCTACCTCGGCATAGACACCGTTTATTCAGAGGACGATGTTCGACTGATGAACACACTGGTACCCAATGTAGTGGGCAAAAGCACTGAGGAGGCCACAGAGGCTATCGAAGCTAAGGGCTTGAAGGTGAGAATAATCGGCGACGGCAAGACTGTCACGGGTCAGATTCCGTCCGGCTCCCACAGCGCGCCGAAGTCAAGCACTATTGTAATCACCACAGAGTCAGACGGCGAAGTGCCGATGACAACTGTTCCGAGCCTTGTGGGCAAGTCGCCGTCGGCTGTCGTGCGCGCGATACAGAATAAAAATCTCAACATAAGGTATTCCGGCACAGGCTATCAGAGCAGCAGCGGCGTTGCCCAATCTCAGGATATTCCTGCGGGCAGCAAAGTGCCGCAGGGCACGGTGGTTACTGTGGAATTTACCGTGGAAGGAATAACTGACTAGTCAGCTGCGCAGAGTGGCAAAAGGCACAAATAAATGATAATTTACCATAGAGTACGCAACGCCGGGAATCCAAGGGGATACCGCCATTCCTCGAATGGCGTGGGTCCTCTTGGCAGGGTCAAGGGGCAGCGCCCATTGTGGGGGCGTGGGGGCAAAGCCACCACAAAACCAAAGTGCAAGAAAAACCAGCAATAGGAAAAATGCGAAGCCCCTAAAAAACTAACGAGAAAATCGAAGATTTTCGAGTGGACGTCACACAGATAAATTATGATTCATTGTGAAATTTTACACATCTGCTCATTTATAGTTATAAAGTTTGTCTAAAATTTTTCGGGGAGGAATGAAAAAATGCTGCTTTCTAAGGTTATGGAGGGCATAGAGTATTCCGGCTTTGCAGGCGACTGCGAGATTTGCGACATTACGCAGGATTCCCGCAAGGTCAACGAGGGCGTAGCCTTTATATGCATAAAGGGCTTGAAATGCGACGGGCATGACTTTGCCCGTTCTGCCGTACAGCAGGGTGCGCCTGTGGTGATATGCGAGCGCGACCTCGGCTTGGAAAATCAGATAATAGTGGATTCGACCCGCCGTGCTTTTGCGATAATGTGTGAAAATCTTTTTGAACATCCGCTGAATAAGCTTAAGCTCATAGGCATTACAGGCACTAACGGCAAGACATCTTCCACATTCATCACGAAGCAGATATTGGAAAAATGCGGCTTCAAGTGCGGTCTTATCGGCACGATTCAGAATATGATAGGCGACGAGGTGCTTCATGCCGACTACACTACCCCCGACACATACGAGCTTCACAGCCTTTTTAAGCGTATGGCCGAGGCTGAATGTGATTACGTTATAATGGAGGTTTCCTCTCATGCGCTGGAGCTTGGTCGTGTGGCGGATATGCATTTCGTTGCCGCATGCTTTACCAATCTGACTGAGGATCATCTGGACTTTCACAAGACGATGGAAGCCTACTTTGCGGCAAAGACGCGGCTCTTCGGCATGACCGACTGCGCGATTGTCAATATTGACGACTCGTGGGGCAATAAGATTCCGATAGCCGACAGAGTGGAGCTGATCACTTACGGCATTGACAATGCGGCGGCTGAGCTTCGCGCGGAGAACGTGGAATTTTCCGCCGACGGTGTGGCATTTGACTTCTGTCTGCCGGGATTCCGCCGACGGGTCAAGGTGCCGACGCCCGGAAAATTCTCGGCTTACAATGCGCTGAGTGCTGCGGGCTGCGCTTTGGCGGTCGGTGCTGAACCCGATAAGGTTGCCGAGGCACTCGACTGCTCGACAGGTATCAAGGGCAGAGCCGAGGTTTATCCCACAGGGCGCGATTTCACGATTATTCTGGATTACGCGCACACTCCCGACGGTGTTGAGAACATTCTCAGCTCGATGAGGGAGGTTTCAAAGGGCAGACTGGTTGCGCTTTTCGGTTGCGGCGGCGACCGTGACCCATACAAGCGTCCGATTATGGGCGAGGCTGCGGCAAGGCTGGCGGATTTCGTCATCGTCACCTCGGATAACCCGCGCACAGAAAATCCTGAAAAAATCGTGGAGCAGATTCTTCCCGGTGTTACCAAGTATGACACGCCTTATGTGGTGATAGTAAACCGCCGCGAGGCTATGAAGTACGCCGTTGAGCATGCCCGGTCGAACGACGTGATAGTTTTCGCGGGCAAAGGTCACGAGGATTATCAGATTCTCGCCACGGGCAAGATACATTTTGACGAGCGCGAGGTTTTGGATGAAATATTCGCGGAATTGTATCCCGAACAAAAATAATGAGCGAAAAATTTTTCGGTTTATTTGCAGTTTAAATCAAGAATACTTTGGGCAATGCGGGAAATACCTGTTTATGTAGGCTTATTTTCCTGCACTGCGGTACATAATTACATGGACGCGCTGATTATGTCGATTTTATACTAATTTTCAATAAAAGTACGACAAAAAATCTTCGCAAAAAACCATATACGCAAGTTTTTCGCTCGATTTTTTTTACACTTTTAATTGAATATTAGTATAAGTCGATTCACACGCCGCTCAGTGG